>NZ_JBLJBV010000052.1:0-84692 GCF_047638075.1 Phaeovulum sp. | reverse complement strand
CGGGCAGTGGCTCCTTCATACTGTAGGAGCCGGGTTCAGCATAAGACAAGCAATCGCTCGGTTTTGACGGCAACTACCTTCGCCGCTACTGGTTTCGCCTTCTTCTTGTCCTTTACCAACGGCACGTCGTGCTTGCGGGGACGATTTATGTCGGCCGTCACCTCGAGTGGGTATTGATTGAGAAAGAGATCCCGAAAAAACAATCCAGGCTTCGTCAGGAGCTTCTTAGTTTTCGCCGCACTTCTGTTCACAGTTTGACCTCATTCTTTATCTTGTCTTAGCGCTCATTCCGGTAAGTTGGCCGTCCCCGCACCCAAACAATCGTGGATGTGCAGCAGCCCCTTCAGGCCGCCCTCCAGATCGGCAACAAGGCAGGTGGTGATGATCTGTTGCGACATCAGGTCTACCGCGTCCGAGGCCAGTTGGTCTTCGTCTACGGTCACCGGCGTCACGGTTGCGATGTCGCGGGCGGTGACTTCCCAAAGCCGCGCGGCATTGCGGCGCATGTCGCCATCGGTCACGATCCCGAAAACCTTGCCCTTCTCGACCACCACCGCAACGCCCAGCGATTTTTCCGACATCGTCACCACAACTTCGGACATTGGCGCATCGGGGTGCACGATCGGCAACTGCCCGCCCGTGCGCATCAGATCGCGCACCCGCATGAGGCGCGTGCCCAGCTTGCCGCCAGGGTGGTAGCGCCGAAAATCCTCGGGCGCCGTTCCCAAAAGCGCGCTGACGCCGACGGCCAGCGCGTCACCGATTGCAAGGCTTACGGTGGTAGAGGTGGTCGGCGCCAGGCCATTACGGCAGACCTCTTTCACCGGGCCGTAGACAATGGCGATATCGCCGGCGCGGGCAAGCGTGCAATCCTTGCGACCAGTCAGCGCGATCACCGGAATCGTATGCGCCTCGCAGTAGTGCAACAAATCAGACAGTTCGGTCGTCTCGCCAGAGTTCGACAGCACAAGAACGACGCTGCCGCGCTGCACCAGCCCAAGGTCACCATGGCTTGCCTCGGCGGCGTGCAAAAAGATCGCGGGCTTGCCCAGTGATCGAAAGGTTGAGGCGATCTTGCGCCCGATATGGCCGGATTTGCCAATGCCCGCAACGATCAGCGGCCCCTTCGAGCCATGGATCACGTCAATCGCCCTGGCGCAGGCACGGGTGGTATCGTCAGAAAGGTTGGAGATTGCCTCTGCCTCGGCCCGAAACACCGACCGCACGATGTCAGCCACCTGCGGGGCGGGCACCGCCGCAGCAGTTGCGTGATCGGGGGGTAACTTGGTGGCGGCAAACTGGTTCATCGGACGGCTCCATTCATAAATCGGCGGCGGCGCGCAGTTACGCGACAAGCGGCGCGCCTTTGGGCAAAAGCAATTTGTTTGCGGAAACGGCCTCGGGCGAGGTTTGCGGTTCGTGGGTGGTCAGCGTATCCAGGCCGGGGCCAAGCCGCGTCAGCACGGCCTCGCAAGCCAGCGTGATACCTTCTGCGGCGTAGAAATCGCCGGGCGCGAGCGCCACTTGCCGAAGCCACCCAAGGTAATTCCGGCGCACAGAAGGCGCGGCAACATGGTGCGCGGCCCAGAATGCATCGAAATTCGGCGCACCATTGGCGCAGATGGCCAGTTCCGGGTTCGCGTAAATGGCGCGACCGATTACAAGAAGCGGCGTTCCATGATGGATCGCGGACAGCCCGGACGTGCTGTTGATAGTGATCATCCCCGCAGAATGCCGCGCAAGAAGGCCAAGCGACCCGGTGTCAACCACATCAACACGACCGGCAACGCCAAGCGTGGCGGCAGTGGCATTGATTAGCGGCGCATGGGTGACATGACCCCGCTCCAACGGGTGGATCTTGAAAACAAGACGCGCCTGTGGATTGGCGTGTTTGGCAAACGAGGAAAGTGTTTCGCGGATAAGGCGCGCCGAACACCATCCTGCGGCTGCCGCCTGAAGGTTGGCATCCGCCGATACCTGTAACGGCACAAGGAAGTACTTGCCGTCATGGTGTTCCAAAAGCTTCTGAATCGTGGCCAGATTTTGGTTTGCGTGCAAAATTCGGCGCCAACCGTTGCGGCCCCAGCGGAAAATTTCGGGAAGCGCCGAAAACCGGCGGTGGAAAAGCTGCTTGCGCCGCGATGTCTGCGAAAACGTCCGCAGAACATAATGCACGGTGCTGTACCATCCCATAACCCGCAAACTGCGATAATCCGTGGCGGGCGCACTGGCGGCGTCATCAGCGATAAAATCAGGCGGTGGAAGGCACCCCGCGATGGGTGAGGTGGCGTTGTTGCCACCGTCCTCGATCGTCACAAAACCAGGGCGAAGATAGCCCTCTTCAAGTGCGATAACCCTGATGCCCAGGCGCTGCGCTACGGCGCGCGCGATCTGATGAATGGGCCTTTCGGCACCAAAAAGAATGATGCAATCGATCTGCGTTGCGGTAAGATAGCCGTTAATCCATTCACGCCACGCATCAGCGCCGCCATTAAACAGAATACGGTTGTTTCGGGGGGCAAAGACCCGGTCTCCTGCATGGAAGCACACGCGACGAACCTCGTGCCCGCTACCTTCCAGCGTTTCTTGCAACCGTGAGAAGAACGGCCCTACCGGTCCTTGCAGCAGCAATACGCGGCTACCGCCGGCAAATGAACGCTCTGCACGGCCAGCGCGTGACTGGTCCGTCCCCATCATTTCTGGGCATGAACCGCCAACGGTTTTTTTTTGATGATCCAGCATCACAAAAATCCCACAGCCAGAGGCTGCGTTTCAAAATTCGGCACGGTAAAGTTACAGGCCATTGCTCAAGATTTAAGGGAAACCTATCTACCAACGCAGAATGGGATGCAAACTCATTTTTCGAAATCGCCGTACTGCAGGCAGAATTTTGCGCAGAAGATTCATCTTTAAGGCGTGAAGCAAATATTTTCTTTCCTCTTATAGGGCACCTCACGCCACTGCCAACGGACTTTCAGGGCCTGCACAAAAATGCGCTTGCGTCGCTATAATATTGAATCCTTGCCTAAAACCCGGTATCCATACCGCAACCGGGCGCGGTATACCTCGCCAAACGCATCGTGGGTCCAGATCAACCGTTTGAAGAGTTCCGCTGGCAATTACGTCACGATAACCACCAAAACAATCAGTGCGACGTTAAGTCACATAGACCTGAAAAGCTGTGCAGTATGCCACGCAGAGTTGCGTGATCACGCCCAGCGCAGGAACGGCCCAGCCGCCCGTATAAAAAGGACAACTGTCCGGCGTGCCCTGATGATCGGCTGTGGACAGCCTCGGGTCCAAAACGCGACTCTCAAACAGTCACCCGAACAGGTATCAAGGGCCCAAACTTTCAGAAAGTTACGTGAATTCGCACTATTTACGCGAATGGTGCCGGTGGAGGGAATTGAACCCCCGACCCTCGACTTACAAAATCGCAGCTCTACCCCTGAGCTACACCGGCATTCATAGCGTGAATAATCTGACTGCGCGCGGGGCGCAAGGCTCACTTCTGCCCGAAGTTCGCCCGCGCCAACATTGCCGTGGCAACCAACCCCACAGCCATCACCAAAAGCGCCGCAGGGGCAGCATCACCGAGGTTCTCCAAACTGGCCTTTTCATGCACTCGCGTTGCCAGCGTTTCATAGTTGAACGGACGCAGCAGCATCGTGGCGGGCAACTCCTTCATGCAATCCACAAACACCAACAGCAGCGCCGACCCGACGGACCCCTTCATCAGCGGCAGATAAACCTCGCGCAGCGCCCCCCCCGCGGTCCGCCCCAAGGATCGCGCCGCCATCGGCAGGCTAGGTGAAACGCGGCCAAAGGCGCTGTCCATCGCGCCTTGGGCAATGGCAAAGAACCGCACCAGATAAGCCAGAATAATCGCCGCCGCCGATCCGGTCAGAATCAGCCCCGGGTCTACCCCCGTCATCGCCAGCCATATATCAGCTATCCAATGATCAAACGCCGCCAGCGGCAGCAATATCCCCACCGCCAGCACCGCACCCGGCGCCGCATAGCCCAGCGTCGTGAACGGCAACAATACCCGCGGCAACCGCCGCCCCGTCAGGCGCACCCCGTAAACCATGAACACCGCCCCCCCGACGGTCAAAGCAGCCGCAGTGCCCCCCACCGTCAGCGTATTCATCAGCGCACGCGCCAAACCGGGCCCGAACCACGCCGCAGGACTGGACAGCGCATAGGCACTCATCACGCCGACCGGCAGCACGAAACCCAACAGAAACGGTGCAGCACAAAGCGCCGTCGCCCCCCATCCCACCGCACCACTCAGCGCCTTTCGGGCAATCGGGCGTGGTTGCCGGGCCGATTGATAGTAGCGCAGATTCTTGCGGCTGATTTTCTCCAACGCGACCAACATGAACACGACGGCCAGGATCACACTGGCAATCTGCGCCGCGCCACCGGCGTTGCCGGCCTCAAGCCAAGTGGTGAAAATGCCGGTGGTCAGGGTCTGCACCCCGAAATAATCAACCACACCGTAATCGGCCACCGTCTCCATCATCGCAATCGCAGCGCCGGCGGCAATTGCGGGCCGCGCCAATGGCAGACCTACCCGCCAGAACAGACCAAACGGCCCTGCGCCCAGCGCCCGCGCCACCTCGTAGCTGCCGCCCGACTGTTCGCGAAAGGCCGCCCGCGACAATAGGTAGACGTAAGGATACAGCGACGCCGACAGCACTACCGCCGCCGCCCCGCGTGACCGCACATGCGGAAACCAGTAATCGCGCGCGCTGGTCCAGCCAAAAGTCTCGCGCAGGGCAATCTGCACCGGCCCCGAATAATCCAGAAAATCGACCAGCGCATAGGCGCCTACATAGGCCGGTATCGCCAACGGCAGCAAAAGCAACCATTCCAGCCACCCCGAAAACGGAAACCGATACATCGAGACCAACCAAGCCGAGCCCGCCCCCACCATCGAAGCCAGAACCCCCACGCCTAACGTCAAAAATGCCGTATTGCCCATGTACCGAGGCAAGGTTGTGGCCATGAGGTGCGGCCAGATATTTTCCACCGGGTTCAGCGCGATCCACAATACCGACAGGATCGGCGCCAGCACGACGGCGGCAATCAGCAGCGCCCCTACCGACCAGATTCCGCCGCCCAAGGCGCGCAACCCGAAGGTGCGGGCCGGGGCCCGAACGCCCCGACCAGGCAGTGCTTGAGTGTTTTGCTTGGCTTCCATGCGCCGCAGTTACAGGAAAGCGGTTTGCCTGTCCAGAAAAGCCCTAGTAGTCTACGCCTGATCCGCGGCCCGTCACGGCCCCAAGATGCAGGAAATCAGATGCAGGTTGTATTCCACCTCGGCGCCCACGCCTCGGACGAGGATCGGCTGGTTAAAACCCTGCTGCGCAATCGCGCAACCCTGAATGGTAGCGGCCTTGTGGTACCACCCCCTAAACGCTATCGGATGTTGCTGCGTGATACCCTGTTGGAACTGCGCGGCGCCCCCGCCGACAGCGCCAAACAGCAAGAGGTGCTGGCCGCAGTCAGCGATATTAACCCGCCCGACCGGATATTCTTTTCACATGAGTTTTTTACATGCATCCCCCAACGTGTCATAACCGAAGCGGGCTTTTACACGATGGCCCAGGCCAAGCTGAAACCATTGGCCAACCTGTTTCCCGAGGCGGAAATCGAATTTCATTTTGCGCTGGTCAACCCTGCAACACTGGTTCCGGCACTGATCCAGCGCATTGAAGGTGCGAGCTATGAAAGTGTGATGGTCGGGAATGACCCGCGTGCGCTGCGCTGGTTGCCTGTAATCAGGCAAATGGCCGAGGTATCCAAAAGTCACAAGCTGGTGCTTTGGTGCCACGAGGACACGCCACTGATCTGGCCCGAAATTCTGCGCCACATTACCCACCTGCCACAGGAAGCCGCCTTTGAAGGTGATTTCGCAATCCTGGCCACGATCATGTCGCCTGAGGGGTTGGACCGGTTACGGGCGTATCTAAGCGAACATTCGCCAAAAACCATTGCCCACCGCCGCAAGATCGTGGCTGTCTTTCTGGAAAAATTCGGCCTGCGCGACAAGATCGAGATCGAGGTTCCACTACCCGGCTGGACGGACGATCTGGTCACCGAAATTACCGCAAACTATGATGCGGATGTTGCAGAAATCGCTACAATGGACGGCGTCGAATTCATCGCCCCCTGAAGGGCTTTTTCGACTCAGACCATGCCTAAAGCAGCCTTGTAGAGGTCAAGAATGGCTTCTTCTTCGTCAAGATCGTTCTTGTCGCGCTTGCGCATGGCGATCAGCTTTTTCATCACCTTGGTATCGTAGCCCCGGCCCTTGGCCTCGGCCATCACTTCTTTTTGCTGCTCGGTAATATCCTTTTTTTCGGCTTCGAGATGCTCATATTGTTCGATGAACTGGCGCAGCTCGTCGGCGGTGACATTGTAGGTGACGTCACTGGACATCGGATTCCTCGCATCTATGAAAAGGGCGGCACCGGCCTGCAGGCCGGCGCACTGTGGTACCTTAGCTAATCGGTTGCCGGGGGGGCATCAAGACCTGTTCCTGCAGATCAATGATGCGATGCCTATTGCCTTTGGCGGGGGCTTCGCGTTAGGGCGGGCCCGATTAGCAGGAGGCGCGAGCAATGGAAATTCTGGTCTGGGTTGGCGCGGCCATTTCAGTGATCGGGCTTGTCGGGATCGTCTGGTGCATCATCACGGTGGCGCAGGCGCGCCGCGCAGGGCTGGAGGATGCGGTTTTGCGCGCCCGCCTGCAACGGGTCGTGGCTATCAATCTGGGCGCGCTTTTCACCTCGGTTATCGGGTTGATAATCGTGGTAGTGGGCGTCCTTCTTGGCTAAAACCGCCTAGACCGTGCCTAAATCTGCAAAGCGACGTCCGTTCTTTATAAGCACATCCCATAGCGTGACCGGGGCCGCAGATCCTTCGGCCGCCAGCGCACGCAACAATTTGCGCTGCGCCAAAAGCCCGCGCTGATCAGCCTGAAACATGGGCCCACCCTGCCCGCCAGTCAGCCCGATACCCCGCACCGCCACCAGATCAATATCGCTGGCGCGGTGCGCCGCCCCTGTTTGCAACAGCCGTGCGCCCTCATTGGCCAGCTCAGCCATGATCCGGATCTGAATGTCAGCCGTTGACAGGTTCTGGGGCGTCACGCCAACTTCACGCCGGATCAGGCCCACCACCGCGTCAAGCCCCGTCGCGGGCATTGGCTGTGCCTCATCATAGCGGTAAAAGCCCTGCCCCGCCGCACACCCCGCCTGCCCCTCGGCCAGCAAGAACAGAACGAGCGCCCCCGGCGCACGCCCCACGCGGCGCAAATCAGCAACCAGTGCGCCAAGGCCGATCCGATCCGCGCGCATGAACGGACCTTCGGCAAAGCCGAACGCCGTCAGTGCGCGGTCAACCTGGGCCGGGCTTGCCCCGGCCATGACCGCGCGCTCTGCGGCTGCATGAATTGCTGCGCGCAGATAATCGGCAATACCGCCCGGTCCGGGACCGCCGCGCACCACCGCCTGCCCGATCCCTCGCAGCAAGGCGGCAACACGCACACCCAGATCGGCCTGATCCGGGCTGGGCAGAATGATTTCGCTCAGATCCGTGCCGAAACGCAAGGCAAGCGTCCGTTGCGGCAAAAGATCAACCTGCGGAAGGCCGACGACCAAGGGAACCGCAGGGTCAAGCGCCGACGACAGTTTGGCAGCGTCAGCCCAGGCAATGACCATATCGGCGCCCGAAAACCCGGCGGGGTCGATTGTAGCACTTAGCCGCGACCAATCGGCATCCCGCGTAGCCGGGTCCAGGTTTCCGGCCTGAACAGCGGACTCTTGCACATGGGCGACGCTGGAAAACGCCTCGGTCAGGGCATCACTGTCGGCCCCCCCCAGGATCACCTCATGCCCGGCAGCCAGTAGCATCATCGCCAGATCCGCACCGCCCGACGCTTGCCACAGGCCCACCCGTAACGTGTCAACAGCAGGCGCAACCGCCTTGTATCCTGCCAACCAGTTAGCCTCACGGGCCGCTTTCGCGCTGTGGCCAAGGCCCTTTGCCAACGGCGTCTCGGCCAGGTCAGCATAGGCCACGGCCTCGCAATCGAACGCCTCATCGCCGGGCAACAACAACGCAGCCTCGATCACCTCGCATTGACGGGTCAACGCGGCTAACGCAGGCTCTGGCCCCAGCAGGCTGCGCGTCTGCGAAAGCTCGGCCAAGTAGGTCGTGGGGTTGGCAAGGCCGGCGTCTTTCGAGGGTAGTTTGACAGTGCCATCAGAAGCCGCCAACGCCAGTGTAACGGCGGCGGCATCGACAGATCCGTCGTCGGGCACAAAATCAACCAGCCCCGCAACCAGCGCCTCGGCAGCACCCCAGCCCGTTTCGGATGTCAGCAGACGTAGTGCCCCTGCCGCGCCCACCCGCCGCGCCAACCGCACCAGCGCCCCACCCGCAGGCAACAGCCCGCGCGCCGTTTCGGGTGCTGCAAACCGCGTTTCAGGGTCTGCCAACCGCCAACCACACGCCAGCGCCAATGCCAGACCCCCACCAGAAATTTGCCCGGCAAGGGCGGCCACCACCGGCTTTTGCGCGGTGGCAATCTGCTCGGCCAGAATGCGCAAATCGGGCGTTTCGGCCTCGGTCGCAAAATCGGACGCAGCGTCAGTGGCCACCGGCCAACCTGCCACCGTGCCACGCAGCAGCACGGCGCGGGCAAACCTGTTTGCCAAGGCTTGGTCAAGCGCATCGGCCAAAGCCAGACGCAGCCCCGGATGAAATCCGGCACCCGGCCTATCCTCAGCCTCTGCCAGCGTGATGATCGCCACGCCGTCGCGCAGATGCGCCCTGACCTGCTTTGCCATATTCCGGCGCCCTGCCTCTGTGTTGCCGCCCCTTTGGGCATTGGTTTGGGCAAGTTTAGCCACTGTGCCGCCCGAGGCAACGGCTTTTGCGCGCAAAGCCCTGTCAGAGCGGTAAATAGCGTCGCGGTGTATGATCTTAAAAAAGAATACCGCGGGCAAGCCATCCAAACGCGCGGCACTGATGTCAGGGGCACGGGATGCGCCAAGGCCCTATCCGCCACTGCCCCACCGAAAAGGGTAACGGCACGCACGGGTATTCAGCGCTAGAACCCCGATCCGGTTTTCATCGCCAGCGCGGGGGCTTCGTCATTTTGTTGCGGATATTCTGGCGCCGCCGCACCCGCCCCGGTGCCGGGCGCTGTAAATGGTGCAGGCTCGCCCTTTTTCGATCCTTCGGCGGGGGGCGCGTCAGGTTCAACCCTCTTCTTTGTCGCAACAGGCAACGCGTGTTCAGCGCTGGCAGCGGGCACTTTTTCAGGTGGCTCAACGCCGCCCAACGGCAAATCCGCATCCTCCGCAATTAGCCGTGCGGCGCGAAAGCCACGCTGTTGGCCCAGCCGTGCGCGCGCAATGCAGCGCCCCCCGGCCCCCTCGATCGAGAGGGTTTCCAGCGTTGCCATCGACATCGGCAGCACCATGCCCGGCTGAAACGACATCACCGCCTGAAGCGGTAGCGTGACGCGGTGCAATACCGCCTCAAGCGTGACATGCGTGGACATTACCGCCCGGGACATCTGTTCGGGCCACTCACCAACATCATTCTCGCCCCCCGCTTCAGGGGTCGATGCCTCGCCCAAAGCGACCCCCATTTTTTGCGGCCCGGGCCCGCGCCCCGTTGCCGGCAAGGCCAGCATGAATCCGCCCTCGCGCGCGCCCGCCAATCCAACCGTAAGCTGCACTTCAAAGACCCGGTAGGCGCAATCCTCCAACAGCAACCCCAAGGGGCGAGGGTCATCCAGAAACGAGGCATAGCGAAAGCCGCCAGCCCAGACGATTTCGGGCATTTCAGCCAACGCCGCCTCAAATCCGATCAAAACACCGTCCAGCAGATCTGCGGACATTGAGGCATCCGTTCGGGTGGGTTTTCGGACAGCAGGCGCCCGGGCGCCAAGTCGACCCATCGTCTGCATCTCTATCAAAGCCGCGAGCATGGGCGGGGACAGGGCGATAAGACCCAAAGCCTCCGCCGGGCCCTCAATCACCGCCAAAAGCGCATGATCCTCCAATGTCTCAGGCAGATCTGAAAGGGTCATCCGCCTTTCGTTCACCGCAATCACCGTCAACGGTAGCTTTATGATATCTTGCGCGGCCTTCGCGAGCGCCTGCCGCAATGCGCGCACACTGGACATGGGAACGCCGTCCGCTGGCGGTCGCCCTGCCTCGGCCATCTTGCTTAGTACGGTTTTCGGTTTTTCCTCTGGCATACCTTCCGTCCGCCCCGGACACGGGCACATTCCATTGAACCTGTGACAGATCAGGGTTTACAAACCGTTTAGATAAAAGTCCCTGTTTGCGCCAACCCGGCCGTGTTGCCACGGCGATCGTCCAACTCTGACCCATATTTCAACCTTCAAATGCCGTGAATTTGCCGTAAACACTATTCATGTATACCAGATCGGACACGTCTCGATCCGACCAGATGGAACTGCGACAATGGCTATAAAGATCGGCACCGCGGGTAATGACACCCTAAGCGGCACAAACAGCGACGACACGCTGTATGGGCTGGACGGTAATGATTCTTTGGACGGCGAGCGCGGCAATGACCTGATTTATGGCGATGTGCCCGTCTTTGACGAAACACCCGAAGCAGGAAGCTGGCTTTTCGGCGTTTATGACTATGATTTCAGTAGCGCGAATGGCCAATCAGATGCCATTACATCAGGTCTGCTGCGCGGAACCGGCTATACAAACAATTTCGATGTCGCAGCCCTGGCCAATCAGGCGCGCGGCACAACAGACGACCCGGAAGATTTTGGCATTGTGCTGTCATCTCGGTTGGTGCCCAGCGTTGCAGGGGTTTACCGCTTTGCGTTGACCTCGGACGACGGCTCGACGCTGCGCATTCTTGATTCCGACGGGAACCCCGTTTCGGTTTATAATCAGGACGGTACCACCCAGCCGATCCTGAACAATGACTATCACCAATCTGCAACAACCCGCTGGGGCGAGGTCACCCTTGATTCCGCTCAGACCTATACGATCGAAATCACCTATTGGGAAAATCTGGGTGGAAACACGCTGGCCGCGACCGTTACCGTTCCCGGTGGCGCGGCGCAAAATCTGCTGACCAGTCCAATTGTCGGAATGCCGCCAGAACCGAACGTGGCGGTTGGCGGCAATGACACGATTAACGCCGGCAGCGGGAATGATACCGTTTACGGGGGCCAGGGTAACGACCGGATTTATGGCGAAAGCGGCAACGACAGCCTGATAGGCGGGGAGGGGGATGACCTGCTTGATGGCGGCGACGGTCGCGATACCCTTTTTGGGGGTGATGGAAACGATACGCTGCGGGGCGGCACGGGAAACGATTCTCTGGAAGGCGGCGCAGGTCTTGACGTTTTGGATGGCGGCACCGGGTCAGACACCATTGTCCTGAATTTTGGCGAAAGCCATGGCGAGTTTGTTGACGGCGGAGAAGACAAGAACAACAAAGACAAAGACGTCTTGAAAGTAAATGGTCGCGCCAAGATCGTGCATGACCCGGCCAACACGGAAAACGGCACCATTTTTTGGGCGAATGGGGATACAACCAACTTTGCAAATATTGAGAACGTCGAGCATGTTCCCTGCTTTACCCCCGGCGCAATGGTGGAAACAAAAGATGGTTTGGTGCCGATCGAGAACGTCAGGGTGGGGCAAAAAGTGATGACCCGAGACAGCGGCTATCGCAGGGTCCGCTGGGTGGGGCGGCGCGATCTTACGACTGCAAATCTGGCAGCAAACCCGAAACTCAGACCGGTGTTGATCCGACAGGGCGCATTACAAAACGGCCTGCCCAACGCGGATATGCTTGTATCGCCACAGCATCGGATGTTGCTTACCGGGCCGCGCGCCGAGCTTTGCTTTGGGGAAAGCGAAGTGTTGGTGGCGGCGGTTCATCTATTGGGGCAACCGGGCTTTGAGCGTTCCGATGTAAAAGCCGTCAGCTATATTCACATCATGTTCGATGCGCATGAAATAGTTCTTGCCAATGGGGCGTGGAGCGAAAGCTTCCAGCCGGGTCAGCTTGTCTTGAATGGGTTGGAACAGGCGCAAAGAAACGAAATATTGACAATTTTTCCTGAACTCGCCCTGCCGCATGGCGGCGATGCCTTTACCGCCGCACGCCTAAGCCTGAAAGCCCACGAGGTGCAGGTTTTATTTGCGGCCTGAGATTTGGCAGATTGCAGACCAGCCCGCGCCCCGCGTTTCGGAACGTCTGATCGGTGTCATGTCGCGACGTCGCACCACTACCGGGCGCTTTAGCTACCCAGATCGGCACATCAACCCAAAGAGTTCCGGTTTCGGTTTGTTGAAGGCCGGGCGGCAGGTCAGTTTTGGCCATCAGATATCGCGGCTGACGCGCTTGCATATTTCATGGGCTTACCGCGGCGCTTTACCCCAAAAACAATCGCGCAGGAAACCAGGATAGCCGCCTGGATGGGCGGGCAACAACATACCGCTTGAAATAAAGGCGGTGCGCAGCCTAACGTAGACGGGATGAGCAAAAACCCCCCAAACCAAATTCGCGGCGACTGTTCCAACCCGCTCAACGAAGAACACGATCCTGCAACGACAAGGACATGGGTAGGTGCTGCACAGATGACCATGACGCCCACACCAACTGCGACAATCTCGGTCCGTCAGAACGAAATACCGGATCTATCGGCCGCGTATCGCATCAATACTTATCCCGTTGCACTTCGATCCCGGCGCGAGACCGAAGCTGGCGGATTCGCGGATCAGGACAAATTTCCGCTAACATGGACGGTTTATTTCATGATTGACGGCCAGTGGGCCCAACTTCTTAGCGCGCGCGGCCTGCAGCGTGAATGGAGCAGTCTTGACCGGCTTGAGAAATGGTTGCGCACGATGGGCTTTCGCTATTTCTGGGTCCGCAATGATATTGAGCCCGCTGACGCGATCAGCGCTGTCAGCGGGCATTCGATGAAATAGGCGACGTCAATTCGCGGTGGGTTCCGCAAGGTCGGAATGGCCAGACAACAGCTCTTGCATCACGATCTTTCCGGCCTCGTCTGGATGGGCGAAACGGCTCCAAAGGTAGAAGGCGAAACCGAGTGCTGTCCAGCTTCCGACAATTGCCCATTCGTAGGGCCAGATCAGTGCCGCCGGGCTGCCGGGCAGGTAAAGCAGCACGATCCCCACGGCAAGAAACAGCGCGCCCCACCCTACTGCCGGGTGGCTAACCCGAAATGGGCGCGGCATGCCGGGTTCCTTGCGACGCAGCACCAGAAACGAACCCGCCACCGCCGCATAGGCCACCACGATGCCAAGCCCTCCTGCATCGACCAGCCAGACCAGCGCCTTGCGTCCGAATAGCGGCGCCACGATCGACAACATCCCAACGAAAAGAATGGCATTGACCGGCGTGTTGTAACGCGGAGACATCTTGCCCAGGAACGCCGGCAGCATCTTGGCGTGCGCCATGGCATAAATTGCCCGGCTGCCGCCGATCAGAAAGGCGTTCCAACTGGTAATGATGCCACCGATACCGGCCAGAACCAAAAGCTTGCCCGCCCAGGTTCCCCCAAAAACCGCGCTCATCGCATCAACCGTCGGCAGGCTCGCGGCAGATGAATCCTCTGCTGAAAGCGCCAGCGAAACCGCTAGAATGATTGCAATATACCACGTCACCGCCATGACGACCGAAATCACCAGAATGCGGCCAATCTGTTTGGGCGGCAGGTTGATCTCTTCGGCGGCCTGCGGGATGACGTCGAAACCAACGAACATGAACGGCGTCATGATAAGAACGGCAAGCAGCCCTTTGGCACCGTCCATGAAAAGAGGCTCCATATTTGCCGTGTCACCGTTGAAAAGTGAACCTGTGACCAGCATGATGCCGACCGCCAAGATCAGCAGCGTTACCACTTTTTGCAAAAGCGCGCTGGACTGGATGCCAAGGATGTTGATCCACGTCATGATTACCGCACCCAGGACGCCGATCATTACCCAGGTGAAGTAGACGTCATAGCCGGCCACGCTCCACATCAGCCCGACCTTGTAGCTGGGAAACAATTGTTCAACGACCGTGGGCAACGCCACCGCCTCGAAGGCGACCACAGACATATAGCCCAGGATGATCGCCCAGGTGCAAAGAAACGATCCGCCCATCCCGAAGGCACGATAGCTGTAAACATGTTCGCCGCCGGTCAATGGCATCGCTGACGCCAATTCCGCGTAGGTAAGTCCGATCAGAACGACGGCAAAACCACCAACCGCGAAGGCTATCATGGCACCCAACGCCCCGGCAGAGTTCACCCAACCACCAGCCAGAACCACCCAACCCCAACCGATCATGGCCCCAAAAGCGAGTGCGAGCACATCCTTCGACTTCAAAACTTTTTCAAATTTCCCCTGAGACACTCTGCAACGCTCCCCGTTTCTAGGCTGGATGATTTCGGGCATGGCGGGTCAAAGATCACATTCGTCAACAACCCGCTTGCATTATGCACCATGATGAATTTCAATTCCCTGAGCAACAAAATTATTCCACACTGGCGCGTTCGGCAATCTTTGACAACTTTCAGCCTGAGAAAAAGGGAAATGACATGGTGGACACCCCAAAGCTGACCAGTCTGACGGAAATATTTCGATACCTGCGGCGCAATGAAACGCCGATCTATGTCATCACGCCCACCCCCTTCAGTCTGCTTGGCATTGATCAGTGGGTCGGTGGGTTGGAGTTTATAAACTACTTTGACATCTTTGATGGCGATAATCCGCGCATCTTTGTGCCTGATCGGGACGGCCCGCAAGAATTCAGCTCGATGGAGGATGTGGCCAATTATCTTGTCGATCACCCTCAATTTGCAGAGCACGTCAAAAAGCGGCCGCGTGGCAAGGCAATCTTTGTGATGTTTGACGAAGAGACCGAACGCCTATGCGAAAAAGTCGGGGTCGACATCGCCCTGCCGTCGGCAAAACTGCGCGACCGGCTTGATTCCAAGATTGAGACGACACGGCTTGGAAATGACGCGGGCGTGGCCAGCGCACCCAACATCATGGGCGAGGCAGACACCTACAAAGACCTCATGCTGCTTGCCGACGAAGGCGGCCTTGGTCACGATCTCGTGGTGCAGACCCCCTACGGCGACAGTGGGCGCACCACATTTTTCATCAAGACCGAGGATGACTGGAACCGCTTCGAGTCAAAGATCATTGGCCAGAAACTGAAAGTGATGAGGCGCCTGAACCACCTGCCTGGCACCATCGAAGGCTGCGCCACCCGGCATGGAACCCTGGTCGGGCCGGTCATGACCGACATCACCGGGTTTGAAGAGATCACACCCTATAAGGGGGGATGGTGCGGGAACGATATTTCCACCACGATCCTGCCCGATGGCGTGCCCGAAAAGGTGCGCGAAATGGCGCGCAAATTTGGCGACAGGCTTTACGCCGAGGGTTACAAGGGCGTGTTTTGCCTGGACTTTCTGCTCGATACCGATGATCACACGGTCTATCTTGGCGAATTGAACCCGCGCGTCAGTGGCGCCACACCGCCCACCAATCTGATCACGACGACCTATGGTGGATGCCCGCTGTTCCTGTTCCATATCCTCGAATATCTGGATGTCGACTACGACCTTGATATGGAGGCGGTGCAGGCACGCTGGAATGACTATGACAACTGGACGCAATTGATCCTAAAACAGACCGAAGACAAGGTGGAACTGATTACCGAAGTGCCACCATCAGGGGTCTGGCGCATGGCAGAAGACGGCAGCGTGTCGTTCCTGCGTGCGGCGCACAACATCACCAGCGTCGGGGATGAGAACGAAGCCTTTTATCTGCGCGTTTACGGTGTAGGAGAGTATTGTTACCATGGTGCAGATATGGGTTGCCTTCTGGCACGCGGGCGGATGCAATCTGACGATCGCGCGCTGACCGAACGCGCCAAGGCATGGAACGCGGGGCTCAAGGCGGCGTTCCACACCGTTCCGCTTGCCGCCGAAGCGCCAGCACTGCCGCCACATGGGTTTGATGCTGGCAAATGGTTCTGACGGCGCGGGCAATAAAGGAGCGCGGGTTATTTTATCGGGCCGCTTGACAATAGGGTTCGAAGAGCAAATGTTCTACACTATGCAGCATGGTGTAGAACATGCGCGATACTCCGTCCGCGCGCCTGACGCAAAAGCGCAGCGGCCGAAGTCTGGAAGGAACCCGGATGGAACTCGATTTTCGTGGCCTCACTGAAGATGCCCCCGGAGAAGCCTGGCGGGCAGTTTACGCACACGGTTGGCCCGGTTGGCGAAAGTGGTTTCTTGCGCGGGGTGGCCAAACGGCGCCGCGGCTTGATGATGCGCAGCGTGCGTTGCGCCGCCATATGCCAGAGATGGAAACACTTTGGGAGAAACTTGTGGAAACGGTCGACGGTGATGACGACACCGCACGTTTCCTGAGCTTTTGGACACCGCCGCGCTACATGGTTAGCTGTAGCCAACTGGTAATGACCGATGCAGACGGGCCGATGCTGATCCGGAACTATGATCTAGACCCCGGCCTGAACGAGAGCACGATGCTGCATACCGCCTGGCACGGACGCAAAGTCATGGGCATGGTCGAGGGGCTGGCGGGTCTGGCAGACGGGATGAACGACGTCGGGCTTGCCGCATCGCTGACCTTTGGGGGGCGCACCAACAGTGGCCGCGGTTTCGGTATCCCGTTGATCATGCGTTATGTATTGCAGATGTGCCGTGATGTCACCGACGCCCGCGAAGCGTTGCGCGCAGTGCCATGCCACATGTCCTATAATGTCACGGTTGCTGACCGTAGCGGCGCATGGTCAACGGTCTTTCTTGCCCCCGACCGACCCGCACTTGTGACCGATCGACCGTTGGCAACCAATCACCAACTCGGGGTCGAATGGCCGCGATATGGGCGGGTTTCCAACACCCGAGAGCGCGAAAAATACCTTGAAAACATGCTGGCGGACAAACGCCTGACCTGCGCCCATACGCGCGAGGCATTCCTGCGCATGCCATTGTTTTCAAATAATTATGCCAAGGCTTTCGGGACGGTTTACACCGCCGCCTATCGTCCCGCATCCGGTGAGGCGACCCTCTCCTGGAAGCAAGGAGAGCCGGTCACATGGCGGATTGACGCCTTCAAGCCGCGGCACGTGAGGGTGGCCTATTCTGACACCGGCTCACACGCCCGCCCGGCATCGGCAGGCAGCGCGTCCACACCGATACGCGATGCCGGTAACCCGCAAACGGTGGACGCATTTCTAATGCAACTTGCAAATTGTCTGGCAGGGCGCGGCAACTGGGCCGGGCTCGGTGATTTCTGGCGGCGGACAACACATACCGCCGCACAACAAGGAGATACGACATGACCCATTTCGCCATTGCCGGCATTCAGATGCCGATCACTATGCAAAACAACCTGGACGCAATGCAAAGCCGTCTTGATGTCTTGATGTTCCTTTATCCATGGGTTGAGATGGTCGTTTTCAGCGAACTGGCCGTCCATGGGCCGGTGCATGCTTCGGCACAACCCACCGGGGGGGAATTCGAAACAGCGTTCCAGCAAATGGCGCTTCGGCATGGTATCTGGCTGATCCCCGGCTCGCTTTACGAAAAGCGCGATGATCGGGTTTACAACACGACACCGGTGATTAACCCCGCCGGTGAAATCGTGACGCGTTATCGTAAAATGTTCCCCTTCACCCCCTACGAGGTCGCCACCACCCCCGGCGATGAGGTCTGTGTCTTTGACGTGCCGAATGTGGGGCGTTTCGGGGTGTCAATTTGTTACGATCTCTGGTTCCCCGAACTTACCCGTTCAATGGTCGCGATGGGTGCAGAGGTGATCATCAACCCGGTGCTGGCGAATTTCATTGATCGCCCCGCAGATCTTGCCATTGTTCAGGCATCGGCGGCGATGTTCCAAAGCTATATCGTCAGCGTCAACGGCCTGGGCGTTGGGGGCAACGGATATTCCATGGTCGTCGACCCCTCCGGTCAACTCATCCACAAGGCCAATGTCGGAGAAGAGCTGATCCCGGTCGAGCTTGACCTGGGCCTTGTTCGACGTCAACGCAGCCGCGGCCTGCGCAATATGGGTCAGCCGTTAAAGAGTTTCCGCGACAGGCCCACCGATTTTGCCGTTTATCGCGAAGGTTTCGACACGGGCTACCTTGATTCGCTTGGCCCGTTAGAGAAACCGGGGCGCGCAAACCCGAGTGCCGGAAACCTTGTGCAACTTCCCGGCGCGACCGCGGCAGAGTAATCCTGTTCCGGTTTCTTTTTCGCGTTTTGAGAACAAAGTTCATCATCAGAGCGGCCGAAAAAGACAGGAATACGCAGCCAGACAGAAGACAGCCCGGTGGGCTGTTTTCCCGGTAGATGAGGTGGAAATTCAAAACATGGAGACAGTTTTTCGGCAGAAAAATCGCTAGGTTACAGGGAACTCCCGCCCGTCACGGCACCTTCACCCATAACAACCCGCGCCACCTGGCCAGTGCGGTTGTCATGGCCAGCAGGCATTTCACAATACCCTGCCGCCCAGCCTTGGGCGGTTGACGTTCGCCACATCCTAAGGATCATCGCCGCAATCGGCATGGAAGCCCTGAAGCCTTGGTCGGCTTTGCACGACCTCAAGGCTACATTTATGGTTTCATTCAGTTTTCCAGATTGGTTTTCAACCATCTGCCACTAAACTTGGCATGACGACTATTCGTTGCTTTCGTAAACGGTTTTTTTATGAAAAAACGCTACCCCTGACAATGTCAGCCAATAAGGCCCAACACGCATTGACAACACGTCCAGCAACCTACACGCTGGTTAAACTTTAACTAGAGTTTCATAATATTAACGCAACCATAGAAAGAACTGCCGTAATCAATGAGCCATACGTTTGCCAAGCAGGCATTGCCTTGGTTCTATAAAGACCGCTGCCACGGTTCGTCGTCGAAAGCGCAGTTCGTGCCGTTATAGAGTTTCTGAGTATCTTTGAAGGACACAAAGTTAACCCATCTTGATCCAAATTTAGCCAACCTTGAACAGCAAGAAATACTAATGGAAGCTCGACACTCAACATTCAGCGCCCACGAGAACGTGTTATCGTACCCGCAATCGTATGTCGCGCCAGAGGCCTTGGGCATCCCTCAGGGGGATACGTCGGGTGTGTTAAAAGTTCGTGGTCGGGACTGTGTCATCCCCCTCGGGTTCTGGCTCATTCCTCTTGCACTGGCTGGAATCGCATTCTGGGGTCTGATCTTGCGGGCAATCGTTTCTTGGCTTTGGTAAGGATTGGCTCCCTGCCCACTGCTTTGGCGGGCTAAACAACATCCCCACTCTGGCAGCAAAACTCCAATGGCAGCACCTAAAAAGCTTCTGTTCCGCAAAGGGGCCGTTGCGGGTAGGCCACGGGACCAAATCCTTCAAGATCATCCAGATGCGGAAACAACGCTGTGAAAAGCGACAACAGCCGAGGTTCTACCGTCTGCGCGATATGAACGCCGGGGTGATAGCTTTCCAGTTCCACCCCCATAACCCGCAAAGTGCCCTGCCGTGCCAGCGCCAGATGGTAAGTCATTACCGGGGCTCCGGGTCTTATCTCGAACACATTGCACCCATCAACAAAGGCGCGGGCGGGAACATATGCCTTGCCCTGTCTGGCAGGCATCTGGCAACCCGTATCACGCGATAACAAGCGCGCGCCCCCACCCAAAATCAGATCCGATTGCGGCTTCCCATGCCCGAGCGCATCAGCAGTGATCCGGGTCAAGGTCGCAGAGACCGTATCCGACGGCATCTGAGCGGGATAGGCCATCATTGACCCGATCCACAAAATCGGCTCGGTTCGCCCTTCTGCCGTTGTCACCCGCATCCCCGGGATCAGGTCTTCTACCGCGATCGGGCCAGTTTCCGTTTGAACCAATGCCCCCCTGGCAAGTGCCGAAAACGCAGATTCGAACAACGAAATTGCGGGGCCAAGATGCGTTGAGGTCGCCACATCGCCCGACGGCCGAAGCCACGCGGTTTCATAGCGACGCGTCATGGGCATTGTGCGCAGCGTTTGCGCGCAACCAGATGCGGAAACCGGTAACCGCGCAGCCCCAATACGGGCCGATACAGTTACCTCTGCCGTCGCCCCCAAGATGCCGGGGCGGTGAGGATAAGACATGCGATCAGCCTTTCGGTCTGGTCACATCTGCGACGGCCCCCACCAGATGCAGATAGACATCTAATTAATGCCTCTACTTGTTGCGCAAGTCAAATTCTGACCAATACTGCGCACCAAAGAATATCAATCCAACCTTATTCAAATGATTGTTTCAAAAATCGGAATTTCCACCCGCGCGCCAAAGGAACCGCACGCGCGAAAACCCGTTGGATCGAAAGCACGGGGTGCGAAGCCAGTATTTCAACAAAAGCCGGTGTATTGCGAGTGGGTTAAATCAACCGACAGGCGGGAACACCAAATACTGCGGCATCGCGCCATCTTTGCCCGATCCCGCCATTGTCAAAGCCGGATTGCAGAAATCAACCTTCCGTAGTCTGCCTGGCCAAGCTGCGTCGTGCGGCGGTAGGAATAAAACAGGGTCGGATCGGAATAAGTGCAGTGTCGGGTCCATTCCGCATTGCCCACACCCGCCTCACGCAGGCGATAAAGGCCAAAACCGGGCAGGTCAAACATGGGCTTGCCGTTTGGCCCGCCCGCAAAGAAACGATCAAAGGCGGGATCCTCGGTCAGGAAAGTGTCCATGAACTCATCGCCAACCTCATAGGCGCGCTGCGAAATCGCGGGGCCAATCACCGCGGTTATGTCTTTGCGCTGCGCCCCAAGCGCAACCATCGCCGCAACCGTCGCCTCGAGTATGCCGGCCAGCGTGCCGCGCCATCCGGCATGAGCCGCCGCTATGACCCCAGCTTTTCGGTCAGCAAACAACACCGGTTGACAGTCCGCGGTCAGCACGGTCAGCGCCAAGCCCGGCGTGGCGGTAACCAGCGCATCCGCCTCAACTGCGGTCTCGGGCGGCGCCGCTACCGTGACAACATTGGCCGAATGCACCTGGTGCACCCCGACCAACGCCTGCGCCGCCACCTGCATCGCACTTGCCACGCGGTCACGATTGATCGTCACCGCCTCAGTCAGGTCTGACGACCCGTAACCGCAGTTCAGTCCTGCGAAAACGCCCGAGGACGCGCCACCCTTGCGGGTAAAAAACCCGTGGCGAAGGCCGGTAAGGGCGGGCGCGGTCACAATCTCAAGCGTCATGCTCATCTGGGTCTTTCAGTGGGGGCCTGATCAAAGCCGGGCGGCAAGGGGGCGGTGGGCGCATAAATCGCCAGCGCCTGAAACAGGTTTCCCATTTCCGACGGGTGGGTCAAGCGGTGATGTGCCGCGATATGTGCCTCAAGCGCCGGTTCGCTCAAACCTTTTGCCAAGGTTTGCGCCCGGCCAGTAATACCCAACCGCTCCAACATTACCCCTTGCGGCGTCAGCGCCGACACGGCTGCCCCAGCGGCACAAGCGGCACCGGCGATAGGCTCGAAATCCACATGCGCCGTCAGATCAGACTCACCAGGGCGGGCCAACGGGTCTTCTGGGCGGTGGGCGCGCAAGGCCTGGAAGGTATCGCCAAGGCTGCGCCAACCACCATAATCAATAACCAGCGCAACGCCGCCGTGCCGCACGATGCGCCCGGCAATGGCAGCGGCAATAGAGGGTGCTGCGGGACAGATTTCCACGATATCGCCGTCACGCGTGTCACCCAGACGATGTGCCAGATTGGCCAGTGGCGTTGCGGGCGCCAACCCCGGTGCCAGCCGCCCCTCGGGAGTGATGCCCACCTGCCGCTCGGACCATTCGTGCCCATGCCGTTCAAACTGACGAATTGGCAGGGCGTCAAAAAACTCGTTTGCTACCAGATATAGCGGCGCCTTGGGCAGGGTTTCAAAGCTATCATGCCAGATCGGATTGAACACCCCCAGGCGCTGCGCCTGCACCGTGCGCAAGGCTGGTGACGCCTCGATCAGATGCACACGCGCCGCCTCGGCCATACCAGGCACCGCGCGGATTGCGCGCAAGATATCCGCCATTAGCGTCCCGCGCCCCGGCCCTGGTTCTGCCAGCGTAAAAGGTGAAGGGCATCCCTGATCCAGCCAGACCTGCGCCAGACACAGGCCCAACATCTCACCAAACATCTGGCTTATCTCAGGTGCGGTGATGAAATCGCCCGCCCGCCCGAACGGGTCACGCGTAACGTAATAGCCATGATCAGGGTTCAAAAGGCATTCCGCCATGTAGTCTGATAGCGGCATCGGCCCCTGAAGGGCGATGCGCCGCGCCAGAATCGTCGCCAGCGGCGTCATGCAGCCTTTCGCGCCCTAAGCGCGAACCATAGCCCCACCAAAAGCATCGGCAACGACAGGATCTGCCCCATCGACAGCCCAAACCCCGCGCCGCCGATCACATGCCCCAAAGGATTATCAGCACTGATGAACTGCGCATCCGCTTGCCGGAATAGTTCCACAAACATCCGCGAGGCGCCGTAACCGATCAAGAACACCCCCAGCAAAAACCCCGGCCTCAGTAGCGCCCCGCGCCGCAGTAGCGCCCACAGGATCAGCCCCAGAAGAATGCCTTCCAGCCCCGCCTCATAAAGCTGCGATGGATGGCGCGCACAAGGTTCGGTCAGCGTAGCGCAGGCCTGCGCGGCCGCCCCGGGGAAAATCACCCCCCAAGGCAAATCAGTCGGGCGCCCCCACAGTTCTGCATTGATAAAATTGGCGACCCGCCCCAACCCCAATCCGATCGGCGCCACCAGGGCAAATGCGTCCGCAACCGATAAAGGCGCAATCGCATGTTTGCGGCAATACCAGATCCCCGCCACGACCACCCCAAGAAAACCGCCGTGAAATGACATGCCCCCCTGCCAAACCTTCAGAATGTCCAATGGATGGGCCAGATAATGCGCCGGATCGTAGAATAAAACAAACCCCAGGCGGCCGCCCAGAACCACACCCAAAACCACTGCGGTCAATAATTCTTCGACCTGTTCCGGCCGCATCGGCGCCTGCCCCCCCCACAGCGCCGGGCGCTTCATCAGCCCCGTAATCACGCGCCAGCCCACAATCAGCCCAACAATATAGGCCAGCGCATACCAGCGCAGCGGTAGCCCCAAACCCGGAATCGTGAAAATTACCGGGCCGATATCAGGAAACGGAATCGCGTGATGCATGGACTCACCTCGGTTTGGCCGCTCAAAGACCCTGCGCCCGCGGTGAAGTCAACCTTGAGGTTTCGCGTTCGCGCCGCCATATAGGGCGAAACCCGCGAATGAGGATGCCATGCAACCGCCCAACAAATTCTTCGATGAAATGTCCAAGCTGATGACCAACGCCATGGGCGTGGCCCAAGGCGCCAGGACCGAGGCTGAAACCGCAATGAAATCCTGGATGGATCGCTGGCTGGCCGACCGCGATTTTGTAACGCGCGAAGAATTCGACGCAGTCCGCGCCATGGCGCAAAAAGCCCGCGAAGAAAACAAGGCACTAAAGGCCCGTCTTGACGCGCTTGAACCCAAACCCGCCCCAGCCAAAAAACCGGCAGCCAAAAAACCCGAAGCCTAGCTGCAACCGCGCGGATCAGACCCCCAGACAAAACGCCAGCACATAAAATCTGGCCGGCTTTTGTTTGGTCAAAATACTCCCGCCGGAGGCATCCAACCTTTCACTCAGCCAGGACAGATTGGCGTAAGGCCCCATCGGCCCCATAGATTAGAATCTTGCCGCTTGCGGTGACAACAACGCTATAACCCTTGGCAAAAGTCAGTGCAGACACGGTTTCCCCCTCGGGCAAGACGATATGTGCTGGCAATTGCGGGATCACTGCATCTCCGCTTGGCAAACGGATGACAAGAAGCGCGATGATCGTTAAAAGGCCCGCAATCATCGTGCCGGTCAGAACCGTCACCAACAATTTCAAAAACCGGATCTCGGGCAGCGGTTGCGGGGACGGGTCGGAAGGCAGCATGTCGGACATCAAACAACAGATCCTGCGCGTGGTGATCGGGAAAGCCCCGCCTGACCGTCTTGATAAGGCGCTGGCCCGCGAAGTGCCAGAGGCAGCTGCATTGTCACGCTCACGACTGGCCCGGATGATCACCGAGGGCGCTGTCAGCCGCGACGGCACCGTGATCCATGACCTCAAAGCGCGCGTCTACGAGGGCGAGGCCTATCAGATCACGCTTGAACCCGCCCGCCCGGTGGAAACAAAAGCCGAGAATATTCCCCTGCGTGTTCTTTGGGAAGACGATGATCTGATCGTGATCGACAAACCCGCAGGGATGGTGGTTCACCCTGCCCCCGGCTCGCCTCAGGGCACGTTGGTCAATGCGCTTTTGCACCATTTCGGCGGCGCGCTTTCAGGCATTGGCGGCGAGGCCCGCCCCGGCATTGTGCACCGCATCGACAAAGATACCACCGGCCTTTTGGTGATTGCCAAATCAGACCGGGCGCACCACGGGCTTGCCAAACAGTTTGAACAGCACAGCGTCCACCGCCACTATCTGGCAGTTGTTTACGGCGCGCCCGATGCAGGCGATCCGCGCCTGCGTGGCACCCGGGGCGTCAGCTTTGAGGGCGGCAATGTGCTGAAAGTCACCTCGCAATTGGCCCGCCACAAAACCGATCGTCAGCGCCAGGCGGTACTGTTCGAAGGCGGCCGCCACGCGATTACCCGCGCCCGACTGGTCGAAAGCTATGGCACACCACCGGTAGCCGCCCTGATGGACTGCTGGCTTGAAACCGGTCGCACCCATCAGATCCGGGTGCATCTGGCCCATGCCGGTCACGGTCTTATCGGGGATCAGACCTATGGCGGGCGGCGCAAGCTACCTGCCAAAGCCCTTGGCGAGGCGGCACTGGAGGCTGTGGCAAACTTTCCGCGTCAGGCGCTCCACGCGGCCACGCTGGGCTTTAACCATCCCGTGACAGGCGAAGACTTGTCGTTCACCTCGCCCCTTCCCACCGACATGGCAGCCCTGTTGATGGCACTTGGCCGCTCATAACCCCGTGAGGTGGCACGAATAGGCTGGCCTTGCGACGGAACCACGTTCATCTTGCGTTAAATACCTGATGCTAATTGCCAGATCGGCTTTTGGAAGAAACCGTCAAGGCTTGAACGATTGGGGGAAAGCCCCCATCTTGACGTGCCTCGATCAGGAAAAGAGGTCGCAGATGACGAATTACACCAACCTTCCCGCCCCCAGCCCCGAACAGGGGCTGAACCGCTATTTGCAAGAGATCCGCAAATTTCCACTGCTGGAGCCGGAAGAAGAATACATGCTCGCCAAGCGCTGGGTGGATCACCAGGACAGCAGCGCCGCCCACAAGATGGTAACCAGCCACCTGCGTCTGGCCGCCAAAATTGCCATGGGTTACCGCGGGTATGGCCTGCCTCAGGCCGAGGTGATTTCTGAGGCCAATGTCGGTCTGATGCAGGCGGTGAAACGCTTTGACCCTGAAAAAGGCTTTCGGCTGGCCACCTATGCAATGTGGTGGATCCGCGCCTCGATTCAGGAATATGTCCTGCGGTCCTGGTCGATGGTAAAACTGGGCACCACGAGTGCGCAGAAAAAGCTGTTTTTCAACCTGCGCAAAGCCAAATCCAAGATCGGCGCGTTAGAGGACGGCGATTTGCGCCCCGAACACGTTGCCCGCATCGCGCATGACCTGAGCGTGACAGAAGACGAAGTCATCTCGATGAACCGGCGGATGTCGGGGGGGGACGCATCGCTGAACGTGCAGGTCGGCTCGCCCGATGGCGATAGCGCCACCCAATGGCAGGACTGGCTTGAAGACGAAGACGCCAATACCGCCGAAGCCTACGCCGAAGCCGACGAACTTGATACACGCCGCACCATGCTGATGGATGCAATGGATGTTCTCAACGACCGCGAACGCGATATTCTTATGCAGCGGCGCTTGCGCGATGAGCCGGTGACCTTGGAAGAACTATCGACGCAATATGATGTCTCACGCGAAAGGATCCGCCAGATCGAAGTGCGGGCATTCGAAAAGTTGCAAGATCGGATGCGCATCCTCGCGCGTGAAAAAGGCATCCAGATCCCGGTGTAAAACCGGCCAGGAATTCGGGATTACCCGTCTTGGGCGCGGGCCGATAGCGATATGCTTTAACTTCGTGTCCTGTAGTCACGACAATTTCTGGTCTTTCCAATCGGCAGAGGCGATACTTTTCCCTTCATCTGGTCTCGCTACGCTTACGTTCCGGTTTCTGAGGTGATCGTGACCTGCCACGGGATTTTTTCGCCATCTGGGATTAGGGTCCGGCCCAACAAAGGGACGGACAATGAAGCGAACGAGATACAGCGAAGGGCAGATCATCGGCATTCTGACCGAGCACGCGATATGCGCGAAGTGTGCCGACCTTTGCCGCGAGCATGGCCCGTCGGAGGGCACCTTCTACGCCTGGAAGGCCAAGTATGGCGGGATGACGGTGTCGGATGCGAAGCGGCTGAAGTCACCGGAAGATGAGAATGCAAAGCTGACGAAGCTTCTTGCGGAACAGATGCTGGATAGCGAGACCTTTGCATGCCATTGGTCCGAGGACAATGGTCGCGCGCAAAGAAGGAACTACTCTCAAAAAATGGCAGCGTCCGCCGCGAAGCGCGAGGCTGTCGCGCATCTTCAGGCCAAGCTGGGCCTGTCGGAGCAGCGGGCCTGCCGCCTTGTTGATGTGGATCGCAAGATGATCCGCTACCAGCGATCAATGGCCGTGAGATCACTGCTGGCGGCTATCCGGTCTAGCAAATTTAGGGTTTCGCCCCACAGGCCAGGTTCACCCGGTTCAAGTTCCATAGCGGCCATATGATCGCGGTAGAGAATGCCGGAGAGCCATGGTGTAGAACCTCGGTGTAGAACCGAAGTCAATCTAAACCCTTGATAGCCACTATATTTTTGATCTGCAAAGGGAAAAGATGGTGCTGTGAGAGAGGATTGAACTCTCGACCTCACCCTTACCAAGGGTGTGCTCTACCACTGAGCTACCACAGCATCTATCGCGATCATCTGACCGTGGGCGCGGATTTAGACGTATTCGGCGCGGGGTGCAAGCGCAATCTGGACGCTTTTGTTCATCCGCGTTAAGAGGGTCCGATGGAGAAGAAATCTCAAAATCCCGGCAAGGATCGCCCCGACAACACCCGCGAAGCGCGGTTGCGGGCGGCGCTGCGGGCCAATCTCGCCAAGCGCAAGGCGCAGGCGCGGGCACGGGCCGAAGAACCGGATGAGCAAAAAGAGGACGAGTAGCTGCCCATGGACCAGATCATTGTCAAAGGCGGGGCCGAGTTGAAGGGTCAGATCCCGATTGCCGGGGCCAAGAACGCCTGCCTTACGCTGATGCCCGCCACGCTGCTTAGCGATGAGCCGCTGACGCTGACCAACGCGCCGCGCCTGTCGGACATCAGCACGATGACGCAGCTTTTGTCGTCGCTCGGGGCCGAGGTGGCCAGCCTGCAAGGCGGGCAGGTTCTGGCGATGTCCAGCCATGATATCAACAACCACACCGCAGATTATGACATCGTGCGAAAGATGCGCGCCTCGATTCTGGTGCTGGGGCCGATGCTGGCCCGTGACGGTCACGCGGTGGTATCGCTGCCGGGCGGCTGTGCAATTGGCGCGCGTCCGGTCGATCTGCATCTGCGCGCGCTTGAGGCGATGGGCGCCGAATTGGACCTGCGCGACGGCTACATCCACGCCAAGGCGACGGGCGGGCTGAAGGGGGCGGTGTTCGAATTTCCGTTCGTTTCGGTTGGTGCTACAGAAAATGCGCTGATGGCGGCCACGCTGGCCAAGGGCACGACGGTGCTGCGGAATGCGGCGCGCGAACCTGAAATTGTTGATCTGGCAGAATGTTTGCGTGCGATGGGCGCCCAGATCGAGGGCGAAGGCACCGCCACGATTACCATTCAGGGTGTCGACCGGCTGCACGGCGCGACCCATCCGGTCGTCACTGACCGGATTGAGCTGGGCACCTATATGCTGGCCCCGGCAATCTGCGGCGGCGAGGTGGAGCTTTTGGGCGGGCGTATCGCGCTGGTCGGCGCGTTTTGCGAAAAGCTGGATGCGGCGGGGATTGATGTTGAAGAAACGCCGCTGGGCCTGAAAGTGCGTCGCCGTAATGGCCGCGTGAACGCGGTTGATGTCGTGACTGAGCCTTTCCCCGGCTTTCCGACAGACCTTCAGGCGCAGATGATGGCGCTTTTGTGCACGGCCGAAGGAACCTCGGTTCTGGAGGAGAAAATCTTTGAAAATCGCTTCATGCACGCGCCGGAACTGATCCGAATGGGTGCGAAAATTGACGTGCACGGCGGTCATGCCACGGTGACCGGGGTGGACCGCCTGAAAGGTGCGCCCGTCATGGCCACCGATCTGCGCGCCAGCGTGTCGCTGATTTTGGCGGGACTGGCCGCCGAAGGTGAAACCGTGGTCAGCCGCGTCTATCACCTTGATCGCGGTTATGAGCGGGTCGAGGAAAAGCTGTCGGCAGTGGGCGCCAGTATCGAACGCGTCAAGGCGGAATGATAGCCGCCAGCCTTTGAACAACCACACCTCGAAATGCTTTCTGGCAGGAGACGGATGATGAGCGAAGACGCAAGGTTTGAAGACGCGACTGAAACCGCCCTGGCGCTACGGGCAGAGGCCGCCGACGATCTGCCGGTCATTGCCGCACTGGTGCAAGACGCCGTTTTGCCGATCACTGAAATTCGCTGGGACAAGGGGGCGCGCAAACTTGCCCTGCTGATCAACCGTTTCCGCTGGGAAGATCGCCCCAATGCTGAATCGCGCCGCCGCCCCTATGAGCGCGTGCGCACGCTTTTGGTGATTTCGGATGTGACGGGCGTTGCGAGCCAGGGCATTGACCGCAGCGAAACCGATACGATCCTGTCGATACTTGATCTCAGCTGGGAGGCGAGCACGGACGGCACGGGCCAGGTCATTTTGACGCTTGCCGGTGACGGCGCAATTGCGGCAACGGTCGAGTGTCTGGCCGTTGATCTGCGCGATGTGACCCGCCCCTATATCGCCCCCTCGCGCAAAGCCCCGCAACACCCGGAGTGAACGTAGCCCCCCCGTTATGGGCCGAAATGCAATAGTCGTGGCGTTTTGGGGCCTGCCCTGTGATGCAGCGCTTGCCGCAGGGGCGATCAGCGACTAATCGGGTTCGGCTACAGGAGTGTTGATCATGCCACAGTTTCTGTCTACCCGCGATGCCGGTTTTGACGCGGCTTTCAAGGCGCTGCTTGGCGCCAAGCGCGAAGATGCCCCTGATGTGGATGAGGCCGTAGCCACGATCATCGCAGATGTGCGCGCGCGTGGCGACGCGGCAGTGATCGAGCTGACCAAACGGTTTGACCGGCTGACGCTGACGCCTGACACTCTGGCCTTCACACCAGATGAGATTGCCGCCGAGATCGCCAAGATCGCCCCCGAAGATCGCGCCGCGCTGGAACTGGCCGCGGACCGGATCGGGGCCTATCACGCGCGCCAGATGCCCGAAGACGCGCTTTGGCAAGAGGCCAGCGGCGCCCAACTGGGCTGGCGTTTCACACCCGTTTCGGCAGCCGGGCTTTATGTGCCGGGGGGGCTGGCCAGCTATCCGTCTTCGGTGCTGATGAATGCCATTCCGGCGCGGGTTGCCGGGGTTAAGCGGCTGGTCATCGCCTGCCCGACGCCGGGCGGCGTGGTCAACCCGCTGGTCTTGTTGGCCGCGCAGATTGCGGGGGTGGACACCGTCTACCGCATCGGCGGCGCGCAGGCGGTGGCAGCGCTGGCCTACGGCACCGAAACAATCACTCCGGTCGACAAGATCACCGGGCCGGGCAACGCCTATGTGGCGGCGGCCAAGCGCCGGGTGTTTGGCAAGGTTGGGATCGACATGATCGCCGGGCCCTCGGAAATTCTGGTCATCGCTGACCGCGACAACACCCCCGACTGGATCGCGCTTGACCTGCTAAGCCAGGCCGAACACGACGAAAGCGCGCAATCCATTCTGCTGACCGATGATGCAGATTTTGGCCGGGCCGTCGCGGCCGCGGTCGAGGCGCGATTGCAAACACTGGAACGACGCGCAATTGCCGGGGCCAGTTGGCGCGACTATGGCGCAATCATCGTGACCCGTGATCTGAACGAGGCCGCAACCCTTTCAAACAGGGTGGCCCCCGAACATCTGGAATTATGCGTGGCCGACCCCGATGCGCTGGCCACCAAGATCACCCATGCAGGGGCGATTTTTCTAGGCAGTTACACACCCGAAGCCATTGGGGATTATGTCGGCGGGCCAAACCATGTGCTACCCACGGCGCGCTCGGCCCGGTTTTCATCGGGGCTTTCCGTACTGGATTTCCTCAAACGGACGACCTTGGCAAAGATGACCCCGGCGGCGCTGGCCGAGATTGGCCCTGCCGCAGAACGGCTTGCCAACTCGGAAAGCCTTGAGGCACACGGGCTTTCGGTGCGCGCGCGCCTTGACGCCCTGAACGAAGGAGGCGGAAAATGAGCCGGATCACACGGATTGACATTGATGATCAGGGTTTTGCCGCGCTGACCCCCGAGATTGAGCAGGAACGCAAGGTCGCGATCTATGATTTGCTGGAGGACAATTCCTTCGCGCTTCCGTCAAAGGGCGATATAGCAGCCCCGGCTGGCCCTTTCGCGATGGGGCTTGCGGTGCGTGAGGGGCGGTTGGTGTTCGACTTGCGGTCAGAAAGCGACGAACCGGTAGCCGCTTTTCACCTATCGTTCGGCCCATTCCGGCAGGTGGTCAAAGACTATTTCCAGATCTGCAAAAGTTATTTTGAGGCCGTCAAACGCCTGCCCCCCAGCCAGATCGAAGCCATCGACATGGCCCGACGCGGGATTCACAACGAAGGCGCACGGGTGCTTCAGGAACGACTGGAGGGCAAAGCCGAGCTTGATATTGACACAGCGCGGCGTTTGTTCACTTTGATTTGCGTACTGACACCGGGAACATAATGGTAAAACTACCCCATTCGGTTTTGTTTTGCTGCGACCATAATGCGACACGCTCGCCGATGGCCGAGGGCATGATGAAAAAGTTTTACGGGCAAGAAGTCTACGCGCAATCTGTTGGCGTCAAAAGCGATATGATGGTTGACGGCTTCACCGTGACGGTGTGTCAGGAAATCGGGGTTGAACTGGGGCGGCACCGGGCGCGTTCATTCGATGAAATGCAAGACTGGGGCGACGATCTTTCGGGATTTGATCTGGTCATTGCCCTGTCGCCCGCAAGCCAGCGTCGCGCGTTGGAATTGACGCGGTATTTCCATCTTGATGTGGAATACTGGCCGGTCATGGACCCAACCGGCATAGCCGAAAACCGCGAAGCCCAGCTGACCGTCTACCGCCAGACACGCGATCAGATCAAAACCCGGATGCTGGAGCGTTTTGGCCCGCCACAGATCCCGCAAACATAAGCCGAAGTCGCCCCCACCAATGCCCGGTATTCGTTGTTGGCAAACAAAACCCCTTTTCTCTTGACATAAGCCTTGAAAATTGCCGCGACCCGGCGCAATACAGGCTCGCCTGCGGTTTTGGCGGGTGCATCATATGGAGTGACCATGGCCAAGGAAGAAATGCTCGAATTCCCCGGCGTCGTGAAGGAACTCCTGCCCAATGCGACGTTCAGGGTCGAGCTGGAAAACGGCCATGAGATCATCGCACATATGGCAGGAAAAATGCGCAAGAACCGGATCAGGGTTCTGGCGGGCGACAAGGTTCAGGTGGAAATGAATACCTACGACCTGTCGAAGGGTCGCATCAACTATCGTTTCAAGTGAAACTGGTTCTAGGCTCGGCCAGCCCCCGGCGACGGGAGCTGTTGGCGCAGCTTGGGCTGACGCCAGACACGGTGCGCGCGCCCGAGATCGACGAAGACCCCCACAAAGGTGAACGCCCGCGTGACTATGTCGCGCGGATGGCGCGTGAAAAGGTCGCCGCATTGCCGCTGGCCACCGATGAGGTGCTGCTGTGCGCCGACACTACCGTTTGTGTCGGGCGCCGGATTCTGGGCAAGCCACGCGATGCAGGCGAAGCGGCCGAATTTCTCTGGGCGCTTTCCGGGCGGCGCCACCATGTGCTGACTGCCGTGGCGGTCCGCGCGGGCGACCGGGTCTGGGAACGGCTAGTCGATACGATTGTCAAATTCAAACCCCTGTCAAACGCCGAGGTGAACGCCTATCTCACCTCGGGCGAATGGCAGGGCAAGGCGGGCGGCTATGCCATTCAGGGCGCGGCAGGCGCGTTTATCCCATGGCTGCAAGGGTCGTTTACCGGCGTTGTGGGCCTGCCTCTGGCCGAAACCGCCACATTGTTGCGCGCGGCCGGTCTGCGTGCGGAGGACCGCCGATGAAGGGACGTATCGTCGTTTTGGGGCACCTGCGGGGCCGTGAGGCCGCCGCGCTGATGCAAGACGGACAGTTGGAAGACCTGATCCTGGATCCGGGCAGCGCGGTGGCCCTGGCCCCCGGCGCAATCTGCCGCGCGGTCGTGGATCGGCAGATGAAGGGCCAGGGCGGCGTTTTCGTGCGTTTGCCCGAGGGGCGCGGCTTTTTGCGTGAAACGGGCGGGCTTGCCCCCGGTCAGGCGATCCTTGTTCAGGTTGCGGGCGGAACCGAGCCCGGAAAGGCGTTACCCGTCACCACGCGGCTTTTGTTCAAAAGCCGCTACGCGATTGTCACGCCTGCAGCACCGGGGCTGAATGTGTCACGCCGTATCCGCGACGATGATACCCGCACTGCACTTGAGGCACTGGCCGCCGAGGCGATGGCGGGCAGTGCGCATGGGCTGATCCTGCGGTCGGCCTGCGACGGCGCTGACAACGCCGAGGTGCAGGGCGACATCACCGCCATGCGTGATCTGGCTGATGCCGTGCTGGCCGATGTTTCGGGTCAACCCGAGCTTCTGGTCGATGCCCCCTCGCCGCACGAAGAGGCGTGGCGCGACTGGGCCGACCCGGCCCCCGATGATATTGCCGACGGCGAAGGCGCGATGCACGACCACGGCGTTGACGACGCGCTAGAGGCACTGCTGACCCCCCGCGTCGATCTGACCGGCGGCGCGCATATGATGATCGAGCCGACCCGCGCGTTGATCGCGGTCGATGTGAATACCGGCGCCGATACCTCGCCCGCGGCAGGGTTGAAGGCCAATATCGCCGCCGCGCGCGATCTGCCACGCCAGCTACGGCTGCGCGGCCTGGGCGGGCAGGTGACGGTTGATTTTGCGCCGATGCCCAAAAAGGACCGCGCCACGTTAGAGCAACAGATCCGCGCCGCCTTTCGCGGTGAGGCGGCCGAAACCAGCCTTGCCGGCTGGACCCCCTTGGGTAATTTTGAGCTGCAACGCAAACGCGACCGCGTTGCGCTAACAACGATTCTGGAGGCTGCGCCCTGACCTGCCCGATCTGTTCCAAAAAAACCGACCCCAAGTATCGGCCATTTTGTTCCAAACGCTGTGCTGACGTTGACCTTGGGCGCTGGCTGACCGGATCCTACGTCATTGCGGGCAATGCAACTGACGAAGACGATTACCCGGCCCCGCCACCAGAACAGCCGCTGAACTGAGCGGGGAAAATTCTTTCGATAACCCCGAAGAATGGCGAAATTTCCACCAAACCCACTAGACAGCCCTTTAGCCCTCGTCTAGGTAATCCGCCAAGCCGTATGGGTTCGCCCATTATCCCGGCGCCCGGATAGCTCAGTTGGTAGAGCAGCGGATTGAAAATCCGCGTGTCGGCGGTTCAAATCCGTCTCCGGGCACCACTCAATCCCTTGATAAAGATAAAAAACTGCTTTCAGCCCTCGGGTTGCTTATTACCTCGGGCTTTTCGGATCTGTCCTTGGGACATTTTTACCGCGTGGTTGTAGCTGTAGCGCGGCGTGATCTTCTGGACAGAACGGTGCAATCTTCTGGACGGAAATTATTTTGACGGGGGCTGCGGTTCGGCGCTCGCCGCTATGCCGCCAGAATCTCTAACGTCGCCGCGATGTTGTAGTTAGAAGAACCAAGAGTCGCCGTATGTTCTGCCGTTGCGCCTGCTGCGACAGGGCCGGACTGTTCAACCGCGATGCAGCCCTGTGCCGTACTGACGGAGCCAAGAACGAGCCCGTCACCCGGAGGGGTTATTGTCCGCGCCGAGGTTGTCCAAATCGAGAGAATGAGACTGCCTGCCATGGCGACAACACCCGGCGTTGTCGGGTCGACCACGCTGGGCGTCATTACCTGGGCATCCGCGCCAAACCCGGCAGCCCCACGATAAACGGCGCACACTGCAGAATAGCCGTTAGTTGAATTGATCACGACCAGACCCTGCGCACCCTCGGTCCCGTCGATCACTCGAGAAAAGACCCGCGACCCAACTCGTGTACTAGAGCTGTTCGGAAACTCCGGACCCGCCGAGTAGCCGTCGAACTCCAGCACCATATGCGAATTTCGTATCCCGAGCATGCAAACGGCAAAGTCTCCCGGCAGCATCCCCGCCGGGTAATCAAAATAGAGACGCCCCCCGGTCGCCTCGGATACCGATGAGGAACAACCAACCAACTCAAGGCCGCCACCCGGCGCAGCTGGCTTTTGCCAGATCTTTGCTCCGCCGAAATGTGCCTCCACGATTTCACTGGCACCGAAGAAAGCCCGAACCGCACCTGAGAAATCCGCAACCGTCATGCCGATACCAGATAGAGAGTGTTGGCGTCAGGTGGCTCCGGTATCAGTGCCGCGCTGGCGACGACGACAACCGTGATAGACTGGCCCGGCGCGCCCGGATCGCCCTTCGGCCCCGGCACCGTGCTATCCGCACCCGGCGCACCCGGATCGCCCTTCGGCCCCGGCACCGTGCTATCCGCCCCCGGCGCACCCGGGTCGCCCTTCGGCCCAGGCACTGTGCTATCGGCCCCCGGCGCACCCGGATCGCCCTTCGGCCCCGGTACCGTGCTGTCCGCCCCCGGCGCACCCGGATCGCCCTTCGGACCCGGCACCGTACTATCCGCACCCGGCGCGCCCGGATCGCCCTTCGGCCCCGGTACCGTGCTGTCCGCACCCGGCGCGCCCGGATCGCCCTTCGGCCCCGGCACCGTGCTGTCCGCACCCGGCGCGCCCGGGTCGCCCTTCGGCCCCGGTACCGTGCTGTCCGCCCCCGGCACGCCCTTCAGCGACGCCAGCCAATCAGGCTCGGTGCCCGTAAAGCCGTTCTGCACCGCAATCTGATAGGCGCTGAGACCGTCGGAGCCGCCGCCGGACCCAGAACCCCCGCCGATGCCGACGTGCAGCGGTATGGGCCCGTGGGTTAGCTCCAGCGTGACGACATAAAGCGGCTGCAAGGTCAGTGTTGTGCTCATCGCGTTACACCTGCGCCGACCGGAAGCCTGAACGTTTCGGTGTGATGAACCCGACCCGACGGGGTGATGATCTCGATATCGAGCAGCATCGAGCCAACCGGCCAATTGATACTGTCCGCAGCTGCTGCGCTGAATTCGCCGCGACCGAGGCCGGGGCTTGTCTTGGTGAACAGGAATTCGTGGATCAGCGCGCTGGTGGCATTGCCCTGCCGCCCCTGCATCCTGACGGTCCAGGCGGTAATATCTTCCGGGACCAGATCGGCGTCAGAGACGGTGATCGGCAACAGGAAACTGTCCCCTAGCTTGATGGCCGGCAGAGTATTCATGTGATTGCCTCCATTACGGCGAAGAATGCGACCACGGCAGCGTCGATCTCGGCGGCGGTCTGGGCGGCGTCGACAAGGCTGATATGCCCGATCCGCGCCCCTTCCAACCCCGCTGAAATCCCGGTCCAGAGTGCTGCCATATTGACCCAGACCTGTGCCACCTGATCCGCCGTTTCACCGGTGATACCGACCTCGGCCGCGATCATCGGATACTCGGCAATATCGGGTGTCGCCTCAGCCAGCCAGGCCCGAGCCTCGGACTCTTTGCGCAGATAGATCATCTGCTGACCGGCGATGTCGGTGGTGATTGCGGCGCGTAGATATCCGATCACCTGGTTGATCTTTGCCACCGCATCCAGCTTCAGCGGGGCGAGATTGGCTGTGACGAGGGCGCCATCCGCGACGCGCAGGGCGGCGAGGTTAGCGGTGGGCGTATCATCCGGCACCTCGATATAGTTGCCCGCCGGTCCCTGACCTGCGCCAGCCGCCAAGAGCATGGTGAACCGGATATCGCCGGTCTCGGTATCGTAATAGACGCGTATCAGCCCCAAGCTCCCATCGAGTAGAATTTGTAGTTGAGTGTTCTGGCGGCGTTCCCATTGGTGACGATCACAGGGGTTATTTCAGAGAAGAATGTGATCGTGCTGCCGTAAGTGTATGAGTGGTTGGTGCCTGAATTATCTGTTTTCATGGTCCCAAGTGCCACGTTTTGTTCCGTTCCCGCACAAGTCAGAAGCCACAGACCGGACCCCAGATCAGGAAACGGACCTTTGTTTGACAAGGTTCCAACTGCTTGCGGCGATAACGGCACAACGTCGGCAAGAGTAGCCACAAACGCGGTGGCGGCGTATTTCACGATGCCGGGGGAACCATCACCACCCTTGTCACCAGCACTTGCGCCACCAATACCCTTACCACCGATGGTTATCTCCAGCTGCGGGTTGGTAATTGAGAGTAGGTCGTATTCAGTTACATAGACAATTCCTGCGGCCTGACCACCATAGCCATAGCTCATTGCGTATTGAGTGCCAGAAGCAGACCCGCCACCACCAGCGCCATACCCCGTTGCGGATTTAGGCGCGACAATGCGGAACATGGGGGATTCATGAAGCTCGTATTGTTCGCCATACCCTCTCCCACCACCTGTGCCGAGGGCGGAGTTGGCACCGTTTGTTGAGGTTGCGGTGTTCTTCGCACCACCAACCGCGCCAGCAGAGCTCCAGGACACACCAGTATAGGTGTTACCGTCGAACAGACGCACCAGAGTCTGTCCGCCGTTGCCACCGACGTTCTCCTTAGTGCCACCGCCGCCGCCGCCGCCCAAGAGCTTCAGTGAAAGTCGTGCCGTGCCAACCGGCAGCACGATGCGCGAGCCGGGGGTGGCGGTGACATCTATGTCTTCGGTAGGTGGGGCGGCTGAGACATAATGCCGAGCGTTTTGAATCCGCAGACCTGTCTCCTGCGTGATCTGAACATACTGATCTTTACCACTGAACGAGGTTCCTGCGAGAAAGCCGAAGTTGTTTCCCGCTGCGCCCGGCGTCGTTCCCAGGTAGATCCCCGGAACGGACTGATCCGTCGCCCCCACCTTGCCCATCGAGAACCCGGCGTTGGCCGCATCGATGGTCAGAAGCTCGTTCACGTTCAGAAAGGCCGCGTCGATCTTTCCCGCGCCAATGACACTCGCGTCAAGTGAACCCGCTTCGACATGCTGCCCGGTGATTGCCCCGGCGACAATCTTGCTTGTCGTGATCGCCCCATCAGCGATCAACGTGGCGTCAGAGACCGTATCAACCTTGACGAAATCAATCTCGCAGACGCCCGCCTTGTTCGAATAGTTGACGATCACCAGCGGTCGCAGGTAGCGCACATTGGGATGCACCTTAGCCGGCTCTTCCAGCGACCCAGCGTTATTAGTTCCGCTCACTTCGCCGTGGCCTTGGGTATAGCCTTCGAGCAGAAGGTATTCACCGACGGTCAATATCTGACCGTTTATGCAGTGATAGTGTTGCTGGGAATGGGAGTTTGCGCCGCTGTTATTGACCAGTGTCACCCCATCCGCCGCCACGCCGACATAGCCTGCGTAGATTTTGTTGTCGGCGCCTGAGACCTGATGAACGCCAACACGCATGCGGTAGGTCCGGTCGGCGTCAAACGGGATCAGGGTTTTGGAGACATACCAGACCTGGTCGTTGCCAGCGTTGTTTCCTGCGCGCAGCACCTTGCCGCCCTGTTTGGCGTTCGCACTCGTGACAATCGCCACTTCACCTGAAGAACCGTTCACACCTTCCCAGCCATCCAAGGCAATTGCGCTGTCAAACACCTCAGAAAATACCGCCGAATTGTCGTGGATGGTTAGCTTCTGCGCACTCACACTGCCATCAAGCAAGATGTCGTCGGCCTTTATGCGGACGATAGAGCTGGGGGCAGCGCCAGACCCATCGGCTGCGATCAGGTCGATCAGCGACACCGCGCCACCCGCCTGAGCCTTGATCAGGTATCCCGCGCTGGCGCCTGTCTCAAGATCAGCAATCGCGCTACCCTGTGCCGTTACGGTCGCGGCAAGCGAGGTGACGCTGTTCTTCGCATCGGTAGCAGCCTTGTCGGAAACTGCGGTCCAAGCGGTGCCATTCCATCGCTTCGGCGTGTTCGCGCCGCCCGTCGTGTCGATCCAGAGGTTTTGCGGCAGTCGGTCATCCGTGGCCGGTGCGCTCGTCTGGAAGAACACTTTACCCTTGCCATCTGCGGTCGCTTTCGCCGTTGTGACACTGGCCTGAAGCTGCGTCAGCGAGGTCGCCAATGCCGAGGATGGGCTGATGTTCAGGCCCACAATGTCTGTAACCTGACCGCTGAGCGCGTCGATATTGGCTTGCAGGGTCGTGCCCTTGGCGGCAATCGCGCTGTCCGTTGCCGTTTTGGTATAGTAGCTCGTCAGCGCGGACGCTTTGATTTGCTTGCCGGAACTGTCGTAGAACGACGACAGGTCGGCGGTGATCGATGTAATGCCCCCCTGAACGCCAGCGAAGGCATCCGTCAGGTTTCCGGTAAAGCCTGACACCAGCGCGTCGTGAGAATTGCGAACCGATTGCGCCTTGGCGTCGGCGGTCTGCGCCTGAGCCGTGGCGGCATCGACAGCCGCTTCGGCATCCGTGATCCGGTCCAGGAACGGCTGGGCAAGATCGGCCTCACTCAGCCGGATGTCGGGCGTGGTGACCGATAGCCAGATGGTCCAGACAGTGTCCAGATCCGCGACCAGCTGGGCGCGCACCTCGTATTCGGTGTTGGCCAGCAGGCCCTGAGACACGATCAGCGACCCGTCCGCGACCGACAGGGTCGAGCCGCGGGCGGCAGAGGCTTCGGTTGCCTTGACGCGAACCTCCCATTCGAGACCGCGCGTGTCATCCGCTTCCTGACCGGTCCAGGTCAGAAGCAATGCCGGACGGCGTGCCAGACCGCCACTGTCGGTCACGGTGGTGGCGGCAACGGCAAAGCCGGGCACCACACGCGCGATCGGGGTGGTGATCCCGGGCGGCACGATGCCGGTCGGCAAGGCGTCCGAGGGCTGCCAGTCCGTATCGGCCGCATCCCGTTCGCGCAGGCCAACGGTCTGCGACATCTGCATCAGCTCATCGGTGATCTCGAACAACTCGAACAGCTTCGTGCTGTAACCGTGGCGCTCCGATGTCCAGGCGATGGCGTCAAGCGGCTCCAGCACGGCCGCTTCGGGGGGCAAGCTGACATGGTGGCGCCGGAACCGCCGCTCTTCGTTGATGTAGGATTGCATCAGGCGCTGGACCTGCGTCGGATAGGGCACGGCCGGCAGGGTCAGGTCGGCGATCAGGCGGCGCCCCTGATCCAGCACTTCCAACGCCTCATTGTAGCGCGGCGGAGCGTCTTTCGTCTCCCACAGGCTGACCGGTTCAGGGTAGCTGGCATGAACGCCGTTCCACGTTCCATCCAGCCCCGGAAACGGCTCGAACACCTGATCATGGTCGATCAGGATATCGTCGTCGCTGAAGAAATAGACCGGCATCCCCGGCCCGCCGATGCGGATTTTCCAGATGCCGCCGATTTCGGTGATCTGGCCAGAACAGGCCTTGAGCAGCTCGTCGATGATATCGGCCGGCTCTTCATCGACCGAGACCTCAAACCCGGCCCGATACTGCGGCTCGGTACCGCCGCCCTCAAGCGCGATCGCCATGTCGCATTCGTTCATCGCGGCGAACCAGCTGGCCAGGGGAAGCTCGTCCGCGCCGCACTCGCCGCCCCAGATATTGCCGTCCGGCAGCCGGATGCCGCGCAGGATATTGTAGGTGATCACTGCCGGATTGGTAGACTGGGCCCAGCTGGCCGGGGTATCCCAACGCTGGGCGCCCGCACCGCCGACGCTGCTGTCGGCGCGCGGATCATAGAGCGGGATCCCGTTGCATTCAAACCGTACGCTGGGCAGACCGTTGAAGACCTCGCGCTTGTATTTGAACACGACGACGGCATAGGCGGTGCCGGTTCCGACCATGTCGGCCGTCCAGGGGCGGCCGGGGTCAGCGCCGAACTTTGCGCGCAACAACGGGTCCGCCACCGTCTGGCTGCCATCATGGAACCGCACCCGGATGTAGCCTGCATATTTGCCGGTGACCGTGGTCATCCCGTCGCCGTCGACCGCCCCGTCAACGGGCACATATTCATCATTGACGATCAACCGCGTCAGGGTTTGACCCGGGGTGGCTGACAGGGCCACGACATAGGCCAGATAGGCGTTTGGCGTGTCGCCCGCCTTGCCATAGCTCATCGGGGGCGCGACCAGCTGACCGCCGGTCGCTGACCAGCCCAGAATGAAGCTTTGCGGTGTGGTGCCGCCGGTCTGGGTGACATCCGTCTTGATCCCGGGGGCGCGAACCTTGGGGGACAGCGCGCGGGCCAACAGTGAAAGCCCGACCGAGAGCGCCGTCTGCACCAGAAAACTGGCAAATGCGCCTTTGGCAGCAAAGGCCGTGATCGCCTGGACCACCGCGCCGATGGCCGCACCGACCGGGCCAGCCTGCGCCGGGGCGGCAGCCGTCAGAAACAGCACGAAAGCTAACGCAAGGATCCTCATATCCGAAACGCCCTCCGAGCCGAGGTCAGCGGCAGGGTCGCCAGCCCATCGCGGCGCAGCACATAGATCAGCTCGCCCTGGACCAGCCCCAGCGCGGCCATACCGTCATCGCCCTCCACCACGGCGATATCGCCGACAGCGGCGCGGGCGGGATGGATTTCCGGGTAGCGGGCGGCAGCAATCGTGACATGATCGGCGAACTCGGTCTTTTGAAGCTGGTTCAAACCGGCCTTGAGGGTGCGGTATTTGCCGCGCCAGGGCCGGGCCGGATCCTCGCCCGTCATCGCGGCAATCGCGCCCGCGACAAACAGGCCGCAATCGTGGGTACCCTAACAGAAGGGCTGGCGGGAAACCTCGGCCAGATAGCCGATCAGACGGCTACGCCAATCGGGAAAAAGTGTCACACTCATCGGTCACTTCCCCCCTTGTTGAATATCCCGCTGCTGGAGCATTGAGCAGCTTCGGAGCCTGCGCTGATCGATCGAACCGGTTCGGGATCGGTTAGGCCAAGGGATCTGTTCGCCCGTAGGCGGTCAGGTCGCGCGGCGTCAGAACCACCATCGCCAGGCACTTTTCTGACGCTTTGGCTTGTCGGACCTCAATCACGATCGTGGCCTAAGTCCAGAAATTACAACCACTTGTAAACATGTGGCTTTTTAAGGTCCGACACAAATAAACAAGGTCCGACAAATTGTCGGACCTCAACACATTGGACAGCACAGAACGCGCTGGTCATTTCACGGACCTCCGCCGCCCCACACCTTCAAATTTCTCGATTTTAACAGTCTGTTGCGTTCTGCGCGGTTGGTGCTGCCCGAATGAAAGTTCCTGCGCGCTACATGCTGGATTTTTGCGCCAGAACCGCCCCCTGCTTTCATCGCTGACACGACACCCCTGCGCCCGCTTTCGTCAATAACCCCAATATCCACGGCGCTTTTTGGTCGGGCCTCACCCCTATCCGGTTAGTCCAGAAGGTAGCCCCCTCCCCTACAAAACGCCTTTAACGCTGCTGCGTCGCGCAGGTGGCTTGATTACAAGGATCACTACTTTCCGTTACGTCGCCGCCACATTGCCACGGTACTGCCACTTTCCTGTGGAAAAAACTCGCGTTATTGTAGTAGTAACCCCGGTCGTCCATGGTACGGCTTAAGGTATGAGGAGAGGAATATACCATGCGGATGATCTTTGGGTTGGTTCTGATTCTCGGGGTCGGATTGGCCGGTTTCGCAGTTTACATGGCCCAGGATTACATCACGCAGGCCCAGGCAGAGCGTGACTATCTTTTGGCAACCCAGGCAGAGGCCCCGCAGCTGATTGATGTCGTTGTGACCAAAAAGCCCCTCAAATACGGCGAGCGTTTCTCGAAGATGGATCTTGAAGTGATCAAGGTGCAGGCAGGCAAAGCACCCGATACGGCATTTCAAGCCATAACAGGCCCCCAAGGGGTAGAGAATGCACCGCGCGCCGTCTTTTTTGAGGGCGAAACGCGCGCACGCGCCGCACTACGCAGCTATGAGCCGTTCGAGCCCCTGCTCGCATCAAAGGTCACTGCCCCCGGTCTGGATGCCGGTATCATGGCAAACCTTGCGCCCAATATGCGCGCCTTTACCATAAACGTTGATGTGGCCTCGGGGGTTTCAGGATTTTTGCGGCCCGGTGACAGGGTGGATGTGTATTGGTCGGGCGCCTCGGGCAATACTCAGGTCACCAAGCTGATCGATACCAACCTCAAACTTATCGCCATCGACCAAAGCGCCGACGCGGATCGCTCGGAGGAAACGATGATTGCCCGCACCGTCACTGCCGAGGTGACGCCAAAACAGGTTGCGGCGCTGACGCTGGCACAATCGACGGGCCGGCTGACGCTTTCGCTTGTCGGAACGTCTGATACAATGGCCGTGGGCGCCATCGAAATTGACCGGGATCACCTTCTGGGCATCAAGGCCCCTGAGGTCATCGAGGTAGAGGCCGGCAAGGTCTGCACTATTCGCACGCGAAAAGCCGGTGAATTGATCGAAACAGAGATACCTTGCACGAACTGACAACTGCTGGATGAGGGGCACATGCGCCATAAAGGCCCTGCCCCGGGGCCTTTCGCCTTTGTGGATAGGTGCGATAATGCAGAAGTGTTGCAAGTTATCCACATCAAGACATCCTCTCAAGCGGTTGATTATTGCAAAAATCTATCAATTCACGCATTGTGCAAAAAAGTTGGGCATTCAAGACCCCGAAACGGGCGATTAGACCCGAGGTGTGGCGTGATCGGAGAGGCAGGATCACCATGAAGATGACAGCAGTAATGAGGGCATGTCTTTTGGGCACGTCACTAGGGCTTGCGATGCTTGCCCCGGCGAATGCCGAAACGCTACGCGTCATGTCGGGGTCGGCATCCAGTCCGCTGAACGTCCCGATGAACCGCGCAGTGGTTGTGGAAAGCGACCAGCCCTTTGCAGAACTATCCATTGCCAACCCAGGCATCGCCGATATCACCACCCTGTCGGATCGTTCGATCTATGTGCTGGGCAAGGTGCCGGGCCGCACGACACAATGACGATACTTGGCGCGGATGGCCAGTTGATCACCAACGTCGAGGTCCAGGTAACCCCCGACGTCGCAGAATTCAAAGAGCGTCTGCGCCAGATTTTACCGGGCGAACAGATTGAAGTGCGCACCGCCAATGACGGCATCGTGCTGTCAGGGACCGTTTCATCCGCTGCCAAGCTGGATCGCGCCATGGATCTGGCCCAACGCTACGCCCCTGAACGCGTCTCAAACCTGATGAGCGTTGGCGGCACGCAGCAGGTCATGCTGAAAGTACGCTTTGCAGAAATGCAGCGGTCTGTTTCAAAGAACCTGTCGGCCTCGCTGGGCTTGCGGGGTACAGCCGCATCCAGCAAGGTCGGGCTTATCGGTGGTTCGGGCAACTTTACCCGTTCGGGTGCTGTGGATGATGCGTTCGACAATGGCATCGTGCCGACCAAAAGCACCTCGGTTGGGGCCCTTGGCATGGGCTTTACCGCCGGCAATCTGGAATTGGCCGTGGTCCTTGAGGCGCTTGAGGCCAAGGGCGTCGTGCGGACGCTGGCTGAGCCGAACCTGACCGCCCTTTCGGGGCAAGAGGCCAAGTTTCTGGCAGGTGGCGAATATCCGATCCCTGTTGTTTCGGGGGACAGCGACTCTATTTCCGTGCAGTATAAACCCTTTGGCGTGGAAATGGCTTTCACCCCGCGGGTCGTTGATGGCGACACGATCAACCTTGTGATCAAGGCGGCGGTTTCAGCGATTGACACGACTGTGACGATGCAATCGGGCGGCTTTTCCGTCAATGCATTCAAACGCCGCGAAACCCAGACCACGGTTGAAATGCGTGACGGCGAAAGTTTTGCGATTGCCGGATTGCTGCAAGACGACTTTACCGATCTGAACAGTCAGGTGCCTTGGTTGGGTGATGTGCCCGTTCTAGGCGCGCTGTTTCGCAGCGCTGATTACGCACGCAAACAGTCTGAACTGGTGATCATCGTGACGCCCCACCTGGTTACGCCGACGCGTGGCGAAGCCTTGGCGCTGCCGACCGACCGCGTGCGCCCCCCAACCGAGGCCGAGTTGTTCCTGTTTGGAAAAACCGTTGGCACAGGCCCCAAAACCGGGGCCGCAGCCGAAGTCGCCAAGCAGGACTTTTCCGGCTCTTACGGCTATGTGATGGAGTAACGTCATGAACGGACAAGATCACGGCAAACATGGGCAAAAGATACGGTTGGCGCTATTTGCAGCGGTTATGGGCTTAACGGCTTGTGGGCCGATGCAGGCAAACTTCTATTCCGAGGCTGGATCAGATCTTGCAGAAGGTGGGTTTGGCAACTCCACCATGAACAACACCTTGCTTCAGTCGGGACAACGCGATTACGCGGTGTCATTGACCAATCGTTTTGCTTCGGACGTGCCCAACACGGTCAACTTTGCCTTCAACTCATCGGTCTTGGATGGGGCGGCGCAGGCAGCGTTGACACAACAGGCAGATTGGATCCGGCAGTTCCCCGAAGTGCGGTTCCGGGTTTATGGCCACACGGATCTGGTCGGCTCGCAGGCCTACAACAAAGCCTTGGGGTTGCGGCGCGCGCAGGCTGCAGTCAACTTTTTGACCGCGCATGGCATTTCGCGTTCGCGGTTGGAAGCGGTCGTATCTTATGGCAAGACGCAGCCTCTGGTCTATACGCAGGCCCCCGAGGAACGAAACCGCCGCACCGTAACCGAGGTGTCGGGTTTTGTGAAAAACCATCCCTCAGTGCTTAACGGCAAATACGCGCAAGTCATATTCCGCGAATATGTCGAGAGCGCGGCCTGGCAACACCCGGGAACGCAGGTTGGGGGCACGGTCATTTCTGGTGGTGGCTGATTGCCCGCTATTTTTGACGTTATTCAGGACGGCCTTCGGAAACGGGGGCCGTCTATTTTGTTTCATCGTCTCTTATTACCGTATAATTGGAGTCTTTTGGCCCCAATGTCGCCAAGATTGCAAGCGACGTTGACCATCGGCAGTAGTGGCGCGACATTCGAATCGCGCCCAGGTCATGGGATACAAGCCTGAGATGAGAAATTTGAAAGATACCGATCAGGACGATGACCGCAACCCGCGGACAGAAGGACGTGAGGCAATGAGCACAGTAGTATTGTTGAAACCGGAACCTGCACCCATCGTCGCATGCACGATTTCACGCGACGTCGCAAACTTCGATCTTCTGATCGAGGATATGGAGGCCGAGCTCGGCGAAAGCTGGGGCGACCTTACCTTTGGCGATGCGGCTATCTTTCTGTCGCAACCCGAGGCTGACACGCTGGAATTTGTTGCCATCGCCGTGAACAGCGAAGATGAAAACGACCTTACCCGGATTTCGTCGATCATCACCACCGCCAAGGAAAAAGGCATCCGCGTGATCCTGATCGCAGAAGAGGTTAGCCCCATTGCGCTACACCAACTGTTGCGTCTTGGGGCGGATGACTTTGTACCCTACCCCCTGCCAGAGGGTGCATTGCACGAAGCGATTGAACGTTTGGCGCATGTCGACGTGATCGGGGCCACAAACGTGAACCCGTTGCTACATGCGGGCAGCGCCCCCGTAACAGAGTTCAAGGCAACGGGCGGCAAGGATGGCACGGTGCTGCCGGTCCACGGGCTGGCAGGCGGCACCGGGGCGACAACATTTGCCGTGAACCTGGCATGGGAACTGGCAAATGTGGAAAAAAAGGGGGGGCCACGCGTTTGCCTGCTCGATTTTGACTTTCAGTATGGCTCTGCGTCCACTTATCTGGATCTTCCCCGTCGTGAAGCGGTGTTTGACCTGCTTCAGGATACCGGGCACATGGATGCCGACATCTTCAGCCAGGCATTGCTGACCTTCAACGACCGCCTACATGTGCTGACAGCACCGGCAGACATGCTGCCTTTGGACATCGTCAGTGGCGAAGACATCAACCGTGTCATTGACATGGCCCGCGCCAATTTTGATTTCGTGGTCATCGACATGCCGTCGACCGTCGTCCAATGGACCGAGGCAGTTCTAAGCCAGGCGCATATCTATTTTGCCATGCTGGAACTGGACATGCGGTCGGCACAAAACGCCTTGCGGATGATTCGGGCGCTAAAGAGTGAGGGGCTTCCGCTGGAAAAACTGCGCTATGTGTTGAACCGCGCCCCAAAATTTACCGATCTGACCGGCAAGTCGCGCGTGCGGCGTCTGGCGGAAAGCCTTGATATTGCGATTGAATTGCAGCTTGCCGATGGTGGAAAGCAGATCACACAGGCCAACGATCACGGCCAGCCACTGGCCAAAACCGCAGCCAAAGCCCCCCTGCGCAAAGAAATCCAGAAACTTGCAAAGTCTCTTTATGACTTGAACCGTGCCGCCGAAACCGCCCGCGGCTAAGGAGTAATCTATGTTCTCGCGCTACAAAAAGTCTGCCGCGACAACGCCAAAGGGCGCGCCGTCGCAACCGTTGGGGCAGGTAATGCCCAACCCCAACACGGCAGCCGCTGACGGGAACAAAACACTTGTGCAGCGCCGCGTGCAACCTGCCCAGGACGCTACGGCAACGGCGGCGGCAGAAAAAGAAAGAAAACGCAAAGAGAAGATGAGCGAGCTGAAGCTCGAACTTCACAAGCGCCTTTTGGACAACCTCAATCTTGCGGCGTTGGAACATGCGACCGAGGGTGACCTCAAAACTGAAATCTCGGCCATCTCAACCGAAGCCCTGACGGAAATGTCGGTCGTGCTGAACGCGACGGACCGCGCCACGCTTAATCAGGAACTCTACGACGAGGTGATGGGGCTTGGCCCACTGGAACCGCTGCTGAAAGACGATACCGTAAACGATATTCTGGTGAATGGTCCGCAGCAGATCTTTGTGGAACGGGCCGGCAAACTGATGTTGACCGACACAACCTTCAAGGATGAAAAGCACCTGCTGCGGATCATCGACAAGATCGTGTCGGCGGTCGGCAGACGGGTCGATGAATCCAACCCTTATGTTGATGCGCGTCTGGCCGACGGGTCGCGTTTCAACGCGATGGTGCCCCCGATCGCCGTAGACGGCAGCCTTGTTTCCATTCGGAAATTCAAGAAAGACAAGCTGGGTATCGACGATCTGGTGCGGTTTGGCGCCTTTACCGAAGAAATGGCCGCCTATATTCAGGCCGCCGTTTCAACCCGGCTGAACATTATCGTCTCTGGCGGGACCGGCTCGGGGAAAACAACGACGTTGAATGCGCTGTCATCGTTTATCGACAATGCCGAACGCATCCTGACCATCGAAGACACTGCCGAACTTCAACTACAGCAGGTTCATGTGGGCCGGATGGAAAGCCGACCCGCGAACGTAGAGGGCAAAGGCGCAGTGACCCAGCGTGACTGCCTGCGTAACGCCTTGCGGATGCGCCCGGATCGGATCATCGTTGGCGAAACCCGCGGCGAAGAAGTGATCGACATGCTTCAGGCAATGAACACCGGCCATGATGGGTCGATGACCACCATTCACGCCAACTCTGCGCGTGATGGTATCTCGCGTCTGGAAAACATGATCGCCATGTCCGGCATCGAAATGCCGATCAAGGCGGTGCGCAGTCAGATCGCCTCGGCTGTGAACCTGATCGTGCAGGCCTCGCGTTTGCAAGATGGTTCACGCCGAATGACCTCAATCACCGAGATTACCGGCATGGAGGGTGACGTGATCTCGATGCAAGAGATATTCAAATACGAACGTCTCGGGCTTTCGCCGGACGGCACGATCATCGGCCGTTTTACCGCAACCGGGGTCCGGTCGCATTTTTCGGACCGGTTCCGGCAATGGGGCTTTGATCTGCCCGCCTCAATCTATGAACCCGTGGAAGGTTAAGCCATGATCATCAGCCCGACGCCCATTATTTACGGCCTGATCTTTGTGGCCGTGTTGCTTTTGGTCGAAGGCATCTATCTGCTGGTTTTCGGCAAGTCGATCTCGCTCAACTCCAAGGTCAACCGGCGGCTGGATCTGTTGGAAAAGGGTGGACGCCGCGAACAGGTGTTGGAACAGCTTCGCAAAGAGGCCACCCAGCACATGAAATCGCGCGGGATTCCACTGTACTCAATCCTGGCCGAAAAGGCGCAAAAGGCCAACATCGCCTTTTCTCCGATGGCACTCGTGGCGGTGATGGTGCTGGTTTCGATGGTTGCGTTCCTGGGCCTGTCCATCGGCACTGCGGCGGCTGCGCCGGTGCGGGCGGCGTTGGCGGTGTTCATGGGGATTGGCGGGGTTTATTTCTGGGTCAACAGCAAGGCCAAGAAGCGCATGGCGATGGTGGAAGAACAACTTCCCGATGCGATTGAGCTGATGGTGCGGTCTTTGCGGGTGGGCAACCCGTTTTCATCAGCCATCCAGATCGTCGCAAAAGAGGTCCCAGACCCGCTGGGTTCTGAATTCGGGATCATCGCTGACGAAGCCGCCTATGGCCGCAACGTAGCAGACAGCCTTCGCGACCTGTCCGACCGTCTGGACATGCAGGATTTGCGGTTTTTGGCGGTGGCCGTGTCGATCCAGCAGCAATCTGGCGGCAATCTGGCCGAGATTCTGGACGGTTTGGCCAAGGTGATCCGGTCACGCTTTCGTCTGTTTCGCCGTGTGAAGGCAATCACCGCAGAGGCAAAATGGTCGGGTGTGTTTCTTTCCGGCTTCCCGTTGGCGGTTCTGGTCATCATCCAGGTGGTATCGCCAGACTATTACGACGGCGTGAAAGACACGCCTGCCTTCGTTCCTGCCGCGTTGGTCGTCTTTGCCCTTTTGGGGGCCAACATGATGTTTATGAAGGCCATGACCAACATCAAGGTCTAAGGATAATCAATGGAACTCTTTGCGGCGCTGAACCAGACATTGATTACGACATTGGGGCCTTTGGGCCCGGTCATTGCGCTGGCCGGAATTGGCATCACCCTGATTGCGGCAACGCTGCCCTTCATGCTGAAAAAACGCCCCGATCCGTTGGACCGGTTGCGGATCAGCGCTGGTTACGCCCCGGCAGAGCCCAAATCTGTTGAGAGTGACAAGGCTAAAAAGCTGCGCATGTCGGCCGGCTCGGACAAGCTGGACAAATACGCCGGTTTTCTGGAACCGCAAAACGAAGAAGAAATGAGCGCCTCTCGCTTGCATCTGACGCGCGCGGGTTACCGAGGGCGCAACGCGGTGCGCACATTCCACGCCGTTCAGTTTGCCCTGGGTCTGGTGATGTTGGTGCTAGGGGTCGCCTATACGATCTTTGCATCTGCCACAGGCGAAGTGTCAGGATTACAAATGGTTCTGTTCGTGCTGCTTCCCGGCTGCGTGGGCTACTACATGCCGAAATACTGGGTCGATAGCCGCGTCAAAAGCCGCACTGCCGAAATTCAGAATGGCTTTCCCGATAGTCTTGATATGTTGTTGGTCTGCGTCGAGGCGGGCCAGTCGCTGGATCAGGGCATCATCCGCGTGTCAAAGGAGCTGCGCGGAGGCTATCCCGCGCTGGCCGAGGAATATGAGACGGTCAGCCACGAAATCAAAGCCGGCAAGGAAAAATCCGCCGTTCTACGCGCCTTTGGCGACCGCTCTGGCGTGCAGGATGTTGCCTCGTTTGTCACCGTGATGATCCAATCGCAGCAATTTGGCACCTCTATCGCTGAGGCGCTGCGCGTCTATGCCGCCGAAATGCGTGACAAACGCGTCATGCGCGCCGAAGAGGCCGCCAACAAGATCCCCACCAAGATGACGCTGGGCACAATGATGTTTACCGTGCCGCCATTGCTGGTCATCCTTGTTGGCCCGTCAGTTCACGGTATGCTAGAGACGTTTAAAACCATCGGGCAATGATCTGATGACCGTCATGTCTTTCGGCCGCTATCTGGGCGCATCTTTGGTGGTAATTTTGCTCGCTGCCTGTTCCACGGGTGCTTTGCACGCCGAAAAGGGGTCTCCTTATGCGCCCGGCACCGCGAAGGGGCAGGCCGTTGATGGGCTTATGGTGGGGCATCGGCTGATGGCGGCGGGTGAGTATGAACTTGCGCTTAAGGCGTATTATCGTGGGGCCGCCGAACAAGGGGCAACCGTCGATGTGTTGTCCGCAATCGGGTCGGCAAATCTTCATCTGGGGCGGTTGGGGCAGGCCGAACAGATGTTGCGGCACGCAATCGAAAAGGACCAAAGCTTCGTTCCTGCCTGGAATAACCTTGGCGTCGTACTGATGGAGCAGGGCCACGTCGCAGAGGCCGCAAAGGTGTTTCAGACCGCCTATGCGCTTGATAGTGGCCAATCGGACGACATTCGCAAAAATCTGCGCCTTGCGCTCGCAAAACAACAAAAACCCGATTATGCTGAAGCCGAGGACAAGAATTTCTCGCTGGTGAGGCGCGGGAACGGGCAATATCTGCTGCTCACCAAGCTATAATAACCCAACGCGCAAGCGGCGGGTCGAGGCAAACGAGCAAAGGACGCAAAACATGCGCCACCCGGTTCTTTTCGCGCTCTGCATCGGCAGTGCGTTTGCGCTGAGCGCCTGTCAGAAATCTTCCGACGCAGAAGTGGCGCGCGCCATGCAAAGCGTCAACGCGATTGACGAAACCAATCTTTCGGACGTAATGCTGACAGTTGGCGATCCGAAAGAGGCGGTGAATTACTTCAAACGTTCATCCGAACAAAAACCCGACCGGATCGACCTCAGGCGCGGCTTGGCGAAATCACTGGTGCGTGCCAAACAGCCCGAGCAAGCCGCCGTAGTTTGGGCCGCCGTTGTCGCGATGCCCGGCGCAACCGATGATGATCGCGTTGGGCAGGCCGACGCGCTGATCCGCGCTAACGACTGGAAAGGCGCAGAAACCGTGCTGAACCAGATCCCGCCCACCCATGAAACCTATCAACGATATCGGCTTGAAGCGATGGTCGCGGATTCCAACAAAAGTTGGAAGAAAGCCGATAGTTTCTATGAAATCGCTGCCGGTCTGACCACAACACCCGCTGGCGTGTTGAATAACTGGGGTTATTCCAAACTGACGCGTGGCGATTACAAGGGCGCTGAAAAGCTGTTCGCGGAATCGCTGACCTACGACGCGAACCTGTTCACCGCCAAAAACAATCTGGTATTGTCGCGCGCGGCACAGCGCAAATATGACCTGCCGGTGATCGCGATGACCCAACCCGAGCGGGCGCAGCTATTATACACGGCAGCGCTTTCAGCGATAAAACAGGGCGATGTGAACATCGGACGCGGTCTTTTGCAGGATGCTGTCGACACCCATCCGCAGTACTTCGACGAGGCGTCGCGCGCATTGGCTGCCCTTGATGCCAATGTCGCCAAGGGCTAGGCGATGCTGGGTCTGACCCCGTCGCAATCGGCGCTTGTACTGCTGTTATTTATCACACCGGTCTGTGCGTGGGTCGTCTGGTCTGACCTCAAGACGATGAAAATACCCAACCGCGCCGTCTATGCGCTGGTGGGGGTGTTTTTTCTGGTGGGGCCTTTTGTCCTGCCGCTGGATGTCTGGGCGTGGCGCCTGGTGCACCTGCCGATTATCCTGATGCTGGGGTTCGTGCTGAACGCGACGCTGCATTTCGGGGCGGGCGACGCCAAGTTTGCAGCGGCCGCAGCGCCATTTTTCTCTAGTAATTATAGCCACTTAAACCTAACGATTGTGCTGTTGGCCGCTTTTCTTTTAGGGGCATTCACTGCCCATCGGCTGATCCGCGCCATACCCGCCGCGCGTGCCATGGCGCCCGATTGGGTATCATGGCAGCGCGCCGATTTTCCAATGGGGCTCGCGCTTGTTGGCACGCTTTGGGCCTATCTGGCGATCATCACCAGCGCTGGCTGAGCCGTTTTCGGCGGGCACCCCTACCCTTTCGTGGGTTTCAACAAGATATAGGTTTCGGTGCGCCGCTCTTCGGTCAGGTGCCAGCCGGCATCATCCAGCGCTTTCAACATGCCGGTTCGCATGCTTCCTCCTGTGGGGCATAGTGGCACCAGAACGTGGTCTGCGGCCTCAATTCCGGCCACCCCCCCGTAATACCAGGGCGCACCGCCCCTGACCGGCAGGAAATCACCATATAGCCAAAGCGCCGAAAACAGGTCCGCCACCAGCACCTGGCTATGACGATAACCCGATGCCATCAGATCGGCTGTTGCCGTTTCAAACCACGCGTTATACCCGCCGATCAATTCGCAGTCCGCCAGAACTTCGCCGTTCAGCTTGGCCGGGTCAGCCCGATCCGAACGCGAGGCAAAGGTGGCATAGGCCGAACCGGGCTCATCACCCGCACGTTGCGTCGCCACGCGATAAAGCCGCGCCTCTTGCACCAGCAAATCCGCGTGTTTGGGCCGCGCTGACAAAAGCGCCACGGCCTTTTCTTCGGGCATGAAAAAATGCCGAAACGGGCTGAATGCCAGGTTAAGCACCGAGGCCGCCCCCAGCGTCAGCGCCATAACCCCGGTGACCATCAGCGCATTGCGCATCGACCAGCCAAACGCATTGCTGACCCCCGCATCCGGGCGCAACGAAAAGGCAAACAGCGCCAGCATCAAGAGCCACTGCGGGTCATTGCCGAAATTCTGCCATGTCACATAAATAAACCCCGGCGTCAGAAACAGCAGCACCATCCCCTCGACCATCCGCCCCGATTGGCGCAAGAATATCACGGTGGCCAATAACGCGAATGTCCCCGCTATGAATCCAGGTCCACCCATAACCGCGGTCAGAGGCTGCCCGGGTTCAGGCCGAATACTAGATCCAGACACCTGCGCAAGATCGCGTAGATAGGCCAGCCAAAACCCTGCCCCCAGTGCAAACGTGACTATTGCCGCAACCAGCAGCCCCGACAATAGCGCCGCAACTATCATCCGCCCCTGCCGCCGCGCCAGTAGCGCGATTAGTACCGCGGGCGCGAAAGCTACAAAATACGTCACCTTGACCAGCACCAGCGCCGCCATCGCCAACCCGATCAACGCGCCATCCAGCCAGGGCCGCACCCGCCCGATCGGTGCCAATAGCGCCAGCGGTATGGCAATATAGGCCAGCGCCCAGGCCCAGCGGTTGTAATGCATGGAAATTGAAACGCTGGCATCGGCCTCGCCATGCACCAGCGCCACACAAAGAACCATGATGTAGCCGCCAAAAAGCAGCGCCCAGACCCCGGTAAACCGCGAGGACGCCACCCGCATCGCAGGCAACAGGAGCACCACAGCCACCGCCATTTGTGCCGCGAAAAACGCATGTCCAATACCCAGGCCCGCCTCGACAAAGGCCGCAATCGGCCAGAGCGCCAAAACACCAATCGGGGTCATGAAATCCAGATGAGGCCATTGCCCGGCCTCAGCCATGCGCAAGACCATGTCGGCCAGGTGCAGCGTGTCGCCCTCATGCTTGCCAAGGTAGAGCGCGCCTTTAAGGAAATTCATCCCGCCCAGCACTGCCAGCAGCCCCAGCATCACCGCCGCCAGCAGCCACGGGTTGACCGCGCCTTTGTTTGCCTCACGCATCCTTGCCTCTTCGTTTAATTTCCATTTTTTGGCCACAATAGCTACGCATGGTCATCCCAAGAAACCCCGTAGTGCCGAATTGTGCGTTTGCAATGACATGATCGGGGCATTGATGACAAATTTGGCGAGGAACGCGGGCAATGAACATGATGGCGCAAAACGTGTTGGCCCCGGTGCCCCCGAAAACATTGGACGAAGTGGGTATTTCCGTGGTGATGCTGCGTGACATCCTGCTGAAAACGATGTTTCGCACCAATATGGACACCGCGTCGGGGTTGGCGCGGCTTTTGGCGCTACCGTTGCCGCTGGCGCAAGAATTGATCGACCTGGCCCGCAGCCAGCGCTTGCTGGAAGCGACAGGCACTCTTCATGCCAATTCGGGCGGGGAAATGGGCTATCAACTGGCCGATGCGGGCAAGGCGCGCGCGCTGGATGCCCTGTCACAATCGGAGTATTACGGCGCCGTTCCGGTGCCGTTGAACGCCTACCGCACGCAGATTGAGCGCCAGTCAATTCGCAACATCCAGTTGACACGCGATCAGCTAAGCGCCGCCATGGGGCATCTTGTGCTGCCCCCGGCGCTTTTGGGCAACCTGGGGCCTGCGGTGTCATCCGGGCGCTCGATCCTGATGTATGGCCCGCCGGGTAACGGTAAATCCTCCATCTCGAACGGGATCCGCGACGCCTTGGGCGACAAGATCTTTATCCCCCGCGCTGTCGAATATGCCGGCCAGATCATCACCGTCTATGACCCTATCGTGCATTCTGCTGCGACCGAGTCGGTCGATGATCCGACCGCCCTGCGCAAATCGGGCAATCGGTTTGACAACCGCTACGTCTATTGCGACCGCCCCACGGTCATCACCGGGGGCGAGTTATCCTTGGAGATGCTGGACCTGACCTACAACCCCACCGCGCGTACCTATACCGCGCCCTTGCAAATGAAATCTTCAGGCGGGGTATTCATCGTCGATGACCTTGGCCGTCAGGCCGAACCGCCGCAGAAACTGGTCAACCGCTGGATCGTGCCGCTGGAAGAAAACCGCGATATCCTTGCCCTGCAATCGGGTGAGAAATTCGAGGTGCCCTTCGACACGCTGGTAATCTTTTCAACCAACTTCCACCCCAATACCATCTTCGACAAGGCCGCCTTGCGTCGGATCTTCTTCAAGATCAAAATCGACGGCCCTAATCAGCAGGATTTCCTCAAGATTTTCCAACTGGTCGCGCGGAAGAAAAAGATGCCGCTTTCGGAATCTGCATTGGTGCATCTGCTGAAGGTCAAATACCCCACCATTGACAATATCTACGCCAACTATCAGCCGATCTTCCTGATCGACCAGATGATCGCCATCTGCGAGTTTGAAGGCATCCCCTATCAAATGACCCCTGAATTGATCGACCGCGCCTGGGCCAACATGTTTGTGGCCGAGGAAGCGATTGAGCACTGACGCCCGGCGCAAGTCGGGGATTTGGGGTAAAATGAGTATTTAGGCCAAAAAAAAGCAGCGGAGGCTTGTTTTGGCCCAGAACACGTCCTGAAAAAAACGTTGGCGCCAGACAGGAGGGGCTAAACCGTAAGCCCGTCAGGCTCGGGCAGGCGATTGGCGCGGCAGCAAGCGGTAACCGTATTGGCCAGAAGGCAGGCAATTGTCATCGGCCCCACCCCACCCGGCACCGGGGTTATTGCGCCCGCCACAGCCGCGGCCGAGGCAAAGTCCACATCGCCCACCAGCGTGGTCTTGCCATTGCGGGTGATCCGGTTGATGCCCACGTCGATGATCGTGGCACCGGGGCGAACATGCTCTGCGGTTATCATTTCGGGGCGACCCACTGCGGCGACCAGAATATCGGCACCCCGGCAGACTGCCGCCAGATCCCTGGTGCGTGAATGTGCGATGGTCACGGTGCAGCTTTCGCCCAGCAGCAGTTGCGCCATCGGTTTACCCACAATGTTGCTGCGCCCCACCACGACTGCATTCAACCCCGAGAGATTTCCAAGGTGGTGTCGCAACATCATCAGGCAGCCCAGCGGTGTGCAGGGCACCATGCTTTTCTGCCCGGTCCCGAGGAGCCCGACGTTCGAAATGTGAAATCCGTCGACGTCTTTGGCCGGGTCAATCGCATTGATCACGAGGTCTGAATTCAGCTGTGCCGGCAGCGGAAGCTGCACCAGGACACCATGCACGGCGGGATCCGCGTTCAGCCGCGCGATCAGGGCCAGAAGGTCGCGCTCGGAGATGTCCGCGGGCAGTTTATGTTCGAAACTGGCCATTCCGACCTCAAGCGTTTGCTTGCCTTTGTTGCGCACATAGACTTCGGACGCGGGATCCTGTCCCACCAGCACAACCGCCAGACCCGGTGTAATTCCATGGTCGGCCGCCAACCGCGCTACATGAGCGGCAACCTTTTCGCGGATACGAAGCGCGAACGCCTTGCCGTCGATTACCGTGGCACTCATGCGTTATTTCCTTTGCCCAAAACCTGTTCTTCGCGCTCAATCGACCATTCGATCAACTGCCGCCATAGGGCATCGACCAAATCGGGGTCAAGCCTGTGTGCCTGTGCCGAGGCGCGCACGTTGGCCACCACCTCTTCGACCCGCGTGGTGATTCGTGCGGGCATACCCTCGCCCGGTTTCAAATCTATTGCGCGGTCGATAAGCACAGCCCTGTCGGCCAGAAGAGCCACGATGCGCGCGTCCAATGCGTCGATCTGCGTGCGCAGTTCGGCCATGCAGGCGATATGGTCGGGCGATGTCATGGAAGCCCCCTCCGATTACTTTGGCACGGTTTCGGCACGCGAAATCACGCCACCCTATCGCAGGATTTTGGCCTAGGCTCAACCCCGGCCAAAGCCTAGAACAAGCCTTCCACGTCGCCCGATTTATTCAGCCCGATCGTCTCGGCGCTGGGGGTGCGCGGCAGACCGGGCATGGTCATGATTTCGCCACAGATCACCACGACAAAGCCCGCCCCCGCTGACAGTCGCACCTCGCGTATCGGCAGGGTGTGACCGGTGGGCGCGCCGCGCAAGGCGGGGTCGGTGCTGAATGAGTATTGCGTTTTTGCCATGCAGACCGGCAGATGGCCGTAGCCGGCCGCCTCCCAGGCGTGCAGCTGATCGCGGACCGCTTTGTCAGCGATCACCTCGCCCGCGTGATAGATGCGCCGCGCGATAGTGTCGATCTTGTCAAATAACCCCATCTCATCGGGGTAGAGCGGCGCAAAATTGCCCTGACTGCTATCAACCAGCGCCACGACTTTTTGCGCCAGATCCTCGGCCCCTGCCCCGCCTTTGGCCCAGTGATGGCACAAGACCGCCTCGGCGCCTTGCTGGGCGACGTATTCCCTGACGGCGGCAATCTCGGCCTTGGTATCGGTGGTGAAATGATTGATCGCCACCAGAACCGGCACCCCAAACCCTTTGGTATTGGCGATATGGCGGCCCAGATTGGGGCATCCTTTGATAACCGCGCCTACGTTTTCCAGACCAAGATCGGCCTTTGCCACACCGCCGTTCATTTTCATGGCGCGCACGGTTGCAACGATCACCGCCGCTGCTGGTTGCAGACCCGCCTTTCGGCATTTGATGTCAAAGAATTTCTCGGCCCCTAAATCAGCCCCGAAACCCGCCTCGGTGACAACATAGTCGGCCAGTTTCAGCGCCGTTTGCGTTGCCACGACACTGTTGCAACCATGCGCGATATTGGCAAATGGTCCGCCATGCACGAAGGCGGGGGTATTTTCCAGCGTCTGCACCAAATTCGGCTGAAGCGCGTCGCGCAGCAATACAGTCATCGCACCATCTGCCTTCAGATCACGGCAATAAATGGGCGCCTTGTCGCGGCTGTAGGCCACGACGATGTCACCCAGGCGCTTTTGCAAGTCTTTCAAATCCCTGGAAAGGCACAAGATTGCCATGACCTCTGAGGCCACGGTGATGTCAAATCCGGTCTGGCGTGGAAAACCGTTCATCACGCCGCCAAGCCCCACAACGATATCGCGTAACGCGCGGTCGTTCATATCCATCACGCGGCGCCAGACAATCCGGCGGTCGTCAATCTCCAGGCTGTTCCCCCAGTAGATATGGTTGTCAATCATCGCTGAAAGCAGGTTGTGCGCGCTGGTTATGGCGTGAAAATCGCCGGTGAAATGCAGGTTCATTTCCTCCATCGGCACGATCTGGGCGTGGCCACCGCCTGCCGCGCCGCCTTTCATCCCGAAGTTTGGCCCAAGGCTCGCCTCGCGGATGCAGATCGCCGTGCGCTTGCCTATCCGTGACAGTGCATCGCCCAGGCCGACGGTTGTCGTGGTCTTGCCCTCGCCCGCGGGTGTCGGGTTGATCGCGGTCACAAGGATGAGTTTGCCGTCAGGACGCGCCCCGAGCCCCGAGATGAAATCACGATCAAGTTTGGCCCTGTCGCGCCCGTAGGGAATCAGGGCCGTTTCCGGGATGCCAAGCTTTGCAGCGATTTCAGGCATTGGAAGCTTTTTAGCGGTGCGGGCAATTTCGATATCGGTTTTGACGGTCATGGCAGTCCCTCGCGAAGGCTGATGCTTGGTTTTCAGGAAGCCTACCCGGTTCAACGTCATCGCGCTGCAAAATTACGACAAATAGCGTGCCGCCTGCGCGGCTTAGTCTGCGCGCGCAGCGGCCAGATGTGGCCAGACCGGCTGATCGGGGACATGCAGGCGAACGGTATCGCCCAGGCACAGCGCGCCTTCGCGCTCGACCCATGCGGTAACGCCGCGCCGTGCGGTTGCGGCCGGCTTGAAACGCGCACCAAAGCCGGGGCGATGTGTCTCGATGACCCGCGAAACCAGCGTGCAGGGGCGGTTCTCCATATCAACCACCAGCGTCACCCCATCCGCCACTTGCAGCCGCGAAGAGGGCGGCAATTGTGTCAACGCGGGCAACCCGCGCAACACCACCGTCGCCCCTAGCCATTCAGGGGCAAGCGTTTCCAACCCCATCTCGGCAGCGATGGCGATCAATTCCTCCTCCGATATGATCGACATTTGGCGCGTGTTGCGAATGGTTGTCCCCAGCGGATATTGCTGCGTCATGCGTGAACATGATGGCCGCGTCATCCCAGCGTGATCTTCGCCCTCGGGCCCGTCAAAACTGCACCAAAGCCGGTCAACAGGAACCGACGCCAACGCGGTTTCACGTTTGATGACCCGCCCCAGCCAAACCACGCTGGCGCTGAATTTCGTGGCTAAAAGCGCGGGCATCAAGACACCGTCACGGTAAAGAACACACGGCGAAACGGGAACAAGACCGCACCATCGGGCTCTGTTGGGTAGGCCGCTGCCAGGGCGGCATCGTAGCGGTTTGTGAATTCGGCCAACTCGGGCGCGGACAATGGTTCCAGAAACGGGCGCATCGCCGTGCTTTCAGTAAAGCGACGCACCGGGTGCGCGTCCTTGTCAGGCTCCAGCCGGTGCACATAGTCGGTTTCCCAAACGTCTGCCTGGCCCAACGGTGCCAGCAAGCGGTGATACTCGACCGCGCTATTCACCGGCGGCTGCCAGCCGGTGAAATCAAATCGGTCAGGAAACATCTCAGCCGCAAAATCCCGTAAAAACCGATGCGAAGGCGCCCCAAACTGGCGCGGCATCTGCACTGCCAACGTGCCGCCGGGCGCCACGAAGCTGGCCAGACGGGGCAACAAGACCTCATGCCCGCTCAGCCAATGCAGCATCGCGTTGGAAAAGATCAGCGCCACAGGTTTTGCAGGTTCCCACGTCGCCACATCGGCCGAAAGGCAACGTTTATAAGCGCCCGTCGCGGCTGCAGCGGCCAACATCGCAGGCGAAGCATCAAGCCCGATCAACCTATGCCCGGAAAAACGCTTGGCCAACGCGGCCCCTACCGCCCCATTGCCGCATCCAAGGTCAATCACATCCCCCTTGGGTAGCGCAGGCACGCGGGTCAGCAGATCCAGCGCGGGGCGCAGCCGCAAGCCCCGAAACCGGGAATAGATTTCGGGGCTCCAGTCGGGCTTGCTCATCAGCGCCTCAAACCGAGGGTTCAGGCTCGGCGCCCTTCGGGGCAGCCGGTTTTGTTTTGGGGACCGCCGAAACCGAAGGCACGTTGCCAGAAGGCGGCGTCATGTCATCGCCCCCGATTGCCTCGCCACGCACGATCCGGCGGATTTCCTCGCCAGTCAGGGTTTCATATTCCAAAAGACCCTGTGCAAGCCGCTCAAACTCGACCGATTTTTCCTCAAGAACCTTGTAGGCCAAGGCATAGCCTTCGTCGATCAGGTCCTTGACCTCTTGCTCTATCAACTCTTTGGTTGAGGCAGATACCGAGAACCCCCCGGTATTTCCGGAATAGCCCTCATGCGCCTCGGCATAATCTACTGCGCCGACCTTGTCGGACATGCCCCAGCGCATCACCATTGCCCGCGCCAGCCCCGAGGCCTGCTGGATGTCGCCCGCAGGGCCGTTCGACACACCTTCCTCACCATATTTGATGATTTCGGCGGCCTTGCCGGCCATGGTCATGGCGATGCGTTGTTTGGCCTCGTCCTTGTGCATGTTCAGCCGGTCCATTTCGGGCAGACTGACCACCATTCCCAAGGCGCCGCCGCGTGGAATGATCGTGGCTTTGTAGACCGGGTCGCATTTCGGCATCGCCATGCCAACGATGGCGTGGCCGGCCTCGTGGTAGGCGGTCTTTTCCTTTTGCTCGGGCGTCAGAACCATGCTGCGGCGTTCAACCCCCAGCATCACCTTGTCCTTGGCAGACTCGAAATCTTCCATCGTCACGAAACGGCGGCCCACACGGGCGGCCATCAGCGCGGCCTCATTGACCAGGTTGGCAAGGTCCGCCCCCGAAAAACCGGGGGTTCCGCGCGCAATCAGGCGCAATTCAACGTCCGGGCCCTGCGGCACCTTGCGGGCGTGAACGTTCAGAATTTTTTCACGACCTTTGATGTCGGGGTTCGGAACGTGGATTTGGCGATCAAAACGGCCCGGCCGCAGCAACGCCGGGTCCAGTACATCGCGGCGGTTGGTTGCGGCGATGATGATGATACCCTCGTTGGCCTCAAACCCGTCCATTTCCACCAGTAGCTGGTTCAGCGTCTGTTCACGCTCATCATTGCCCCCGCCGATGCCTACGCCGCGCGAACGGCCCACGGCGTCAATCTCGTCGATAAAGACGATGCAGGGGGCGTTTTTCTTGGCCTGCTCAAACATGTCGCGCACACGCGATGCGCCGACACCCACGAACATTTCCACAAAATCCGATCCCGAGATGGTAAAGAAGGGCACCCCCGCCTCGCCCGCAATCGCGCGCGCCAGCAGCGTTTTACCGGTGCCCGGCGGGCCAACCAGCAGCGCGCCCTTGGGAATTTTACCGCCAAGACGGCTAAACTTTTGCGGGTTGCGCAAAAACTCGACAATCTCTTCCAGCTCTTCCTTGGCCTCGTCGATGCCGGCCACATCGTCAAAGGTCACGCGGCCATGCTTTTCCGTCAGCAGTTTGGCGCGCGACTTGCCAAAACCCATCGCGCCGCCTTTGCCGCCGCCCTGCATTCGGTTCATGAAGAAGATCCAGATCCCGATCAGCACAAGGAACGGTAGCCACACGCCCAGCAGCGACATGAAGCCCGACTGTTCCTGCCGTTCAACCCGAACCTCAACATTCTTGGCGATAAGCCGGTCCGAAATATCGTCGCTGGCGGGTTTGATCGTTGTATACTGCGTGTTGTCCTTGCCGACGAAGGTCACCACCTCGCCATCCAGTTTAACGCTGGCAACATCGCCCTTGTCGACACGGCTGATAAAGTCCGAATAGCTGACCGAACGCGCATTCACCGCACTTTGACCATCACCAAACAGGTTGAACAGCGCCAGTATCAACAGGAACAGCACAGCCCAGAAGGCAAGATTGCGTGCATTACCCAAGAGGAATCCTCCAATATCCAATTGGCGCCGCGACAGAGTCGGGCACCTGTTGATCTGAAAATAGGCATTCAGCGCGCAGGTTCAATGCGATAAAAGCGCAGAAAGGAAATCATCTGCCCCACCGCGCCCCCCATGGCCAAGTTCCGCCGACCAATTCTGCCCCATTCCGGCAAGCGGCGCGGCCACCAATTCCCCCTCGCGCCACACTGCCGGATCGGCCAACAGCGCCGCACGCGGGCGGGGCTGGCTGCGCCAATTTGGGCAAAGTCGCAAACCGACGTCACCCAACGCCCTGATTTCGCATCGTTTCTCATCAGGCCCGGTCAACCGCCACCGCCCATCCCAAAGCGCGCCGGGCGCTGCGCGACAGTTTGCAACGGCCACCGGCTCGCGGCAGATGCGAAACCAAGGCCCCTCTTGCAGCACAAGGCAACCATGCAGCGTGGCCGTGCCCCCGGCCAGAATGGTTTTGATCAAATCGGCAAGCGGCGCTGCGCGGGGCGCGTAATCAGCCGAGGCCACCCAGCGCAGCCCTTGCGCCAGAAGGCGGCGGCGCAGTTCGGGCGGATGGCTGGCAAAGCCGGCGCGATCAAACAGCAGATCGCCCACCTCAACCCGCAAGATCTGCTGCGCGGCGATGTAGGTGGCGCGCGCAACCACCTCGCGCACCTCGCGCAGATGCGCCGTCACATCCGCAATCCCGCCAACGCTGATCCCCAAGGGGGCCAGCGCGGTCAGCACGGCACGGGCGCGAACACGGTCATAGCTGGGGTCGTCATTGCTGGGGTCTTCGGCCCATTGCGCACCCAAGTCGCGCAAAAACGCGCGCAGATCGGCGCGCGGTGCCGCCAAAAGCGGGCGCAGCCACAGTGCCCCCCAAGCTGCTCGTTCAGTCGCCATTGCAGACAGCCCGTCCAGCCCGGCACCGCGCGCCAGCCGCATCAGAAAGGTTTCGGCCTGATCGTCGGCAGTATGACCCAACGCTACCGCCTCGACATCATGGGCGCGGGCCCAGTCTGCCATCAGCGTATAGCGGGCGCGCCGGGCCGCATCGGACAGGTTTCCGCGCCCGTCCCAGCCCTGCCAGCGCAGTGTTTCATGCGGCACGCCAAGGCCGGCACAAAGCTGCGCCACCGCAGCCGCCTCTGACGCGGCTTCCGGGCGCAAACCGTGATCTACCGTCACCGCATTAAGCGCCGGTCGGTCAGGTTGGGCGGCCAGAAGGTGCAAAAGTGCGACAGAATCGCCCCCCCCGGAAACCGCGACGCCCAGCCGGGAAAACCGACCGGGCGCAACTACCGCACGGATCTGCGCCGTCAGGTCCGAAAAACGCCCGCCGCTGCCCGTCACTGACAGCCAAGCGCGCGCATCGAGGCCCCCGCCTCGATCATCGCCGGGGCTTGCGGGAACCGCACACCCACCTCGGCCAGGGTCGCGCAGGCCTCTTGTTTCTGGCCCAGATTGCCCAGCGATTTGCCAAGGTTCAGCAGGTTGTCAGGCGCACGCACACCGTTGGGCGCGGCTGAAAACGCATCCAGAAACGCCCGCGCGGCCTTGGCCTCTTCGCCCGCTTGACGCAGCGCATCGGCGCGCAGATACATCGCCTCTTCGCTTAGCGCACCGCCCGGATAGGTTTCGGCATAGGCCGCAAAGAGGTCAGCGGCGCCGCGAAAGTCACCTTGACCGAGCACCTCCTTGGCCCGGTCAAAATCTGCCTGCTCATTCATTGCCATGGCCGGCCCGGCCGAGGGTATGGGGGCAGCAGGTGCCGCGACGGACCCACCACCGCCCAAGGGCGGCGTGGTGCCAATGGCCGCGATGTCGCAGCCGGGCTCCAGTTCGCACAGGCGGAATTCCAGATCGCCCAACCGGTTGGTGCCATCAGACACCACCCGGTTGATCCGGTTTTCCAACCCTTCGGCCTGCGCGGTCAGCCGCGCCAGCGCCGCCTCCATCGTATCCATCCGCTCAAGGGCCGATGCCCCGCCTGCCGCCTGCATCCCCGATTGCCCCGACGCCACCAATTCGCCGCGCAAGCCCTGAATCTGCGCCGACAACTGGCCCAGCTCTACCCGGATATCGGCAAGCGACTGGTCTTGCGCCAGCGCCGGTGAGGCCGCCAGCAGCCCCAGTGCCAAAACCAACCCTCGCATCCTGCGCATCTTAGCTGCCCGCACCCAGCGAAATCACCGTAACCGCGCGGCGGTTCTTGGAATAGCACTCTTCGGTCGAACACACCTCAAGCGGGCGTTCCTTGCCATAGGACACGGTGCGCAGCCGCCCCGAAGCAACCCCTTGCGATACAAGGAATTCCTGCGCGGCGTTGGCCCGGCGCGCGCCCAGGGCAAGGTTATATTCGCGGGTGCCCTGTTCGTCGGCGTGCCCTTCGATGATGGCCGAATACTGACTGTTGGCCATCAGCCACTGCGCCTGACCGTTCAGAATGCCGCGTGCTTCGGGCGATAGGGTGGACTGGTCAATAGCGAACAACACCTTGTCACCAATGGTCTGGCTGAAATAGGCCGGGCTGCGCGGGTCGCTGGCACTGCCAAGCGCTGATTGATCAATCCCGCCGGGCCCAAAGGCGCCATCACCACCTGCGCCACCGGCGCCATAACGGTTGGGGTTGTTACAAGCCGCAAGGGCCAGCGCCGATACAATCAAAAGCGCCTTGGGAAGAAGGGTCATGGTGCTACCGCCTTTTTGTTTTACTGGCCCGGGTTTTGTCTTGGCCCGGTGCCACATACTCTAACAGTTTGTTCCGGCTTTGGGAATCGCCCACCTTACGGCAACAGCGGCGACCAGGCCGGGTCCGAGGCCGCGCCGGGTGTCGGAACCACCCTGAGGTTCCGCCCCGAAATGTCGACCGAATATAGCTGCGCCCCACCACTGGCCCCGGCGGTTTCGCGCGTGAACATGATTACCCGGCCATTCGGTGACCAGGTTGGCCCCTCGTCAAGAAACGAGGTCGTGAGCAGCCGCTGTTCAGACCCGTCGGTCCGCATCACCCCAATATGGAACTTGCCCTGAAGCTGCATCGTGAAGGCAATCAGATCGCCACGCGGCGACCAGACCGGGGTGCCGTAGCGTGCCCGCTCATACCCCGCCTGCGGAAATGAAATCCGCGTTGCCTCGCCACCACCGGCGGGCATGACGTAAAGTTGCTGGGTGCCCGAGCGGTCCGATTCAAACACGATGCGGCTGCCGTCAGGGGAATAGGAGGGTGCCGTTTCGATCGCCGGGGTATTGGTCAGCCGCGATGGCGCGCCGCCGCCCACCCCCATCCGCCAGATGTCGGTATTGCCGCCCTGCTCAAGCGAATAGACGATAGAGCCGCCATCTGGTGAAAAGCGCGGCGCGAAGGTCATGGTGCCGGGCTGCTCGGGCAACAGTGTCGCCGCGACCGAGGCCACGTCCAGCAGCTTGATCCGCGGAAAGCCGGTCTCATAGGTGGTATAGATTACCTTGTCCCCGGCATAGCTGAAGCGCGGCGCCAGCACGATGGTGCTGCTGTCGGTCAGATACTGCACATTGGCGCCGTCATAATCCATCACCGCAAGGCGCTTTTGACGCGCGTTCTTTGGCCCGGATTCCGAGACGAACACCACACGGCTGTCAAAATAGCCGCCCTCGCCGGTGATCCGGGAATAGGCGGTGTCGGCCACCTTGTGGGCCAGCCTGCGCCAGCTTCCGGTCGAGGCGGCAAGCTGCTGCCCCTCGCCCAGTTGCTGGCCGGAATAGACGTCATAAAGCCGGAATTTCACCGTTACCCGCCCACCGGAAACGGCCACAGCCCCGGTAATCACCGCCTGCGCGTTGATCGCCTTCCAATCGGCGTAGGCCAGTGGCGCGTCAAAACTGCTGACCCGGCTGATGTGGGCGCTTTCAGGAATTTCCCGAAAGAGGCCGGTGCCCGAAAGGTCAGCGGCGATTACCTGGCTGATATCGGCAGCATATTGGCCCGCCTCGGCGGTTTCGGCCACAAATCGGGGCAGCGCATAGGGCAACGGCTCAATCACGCCATCAGTGATTTCAATCCGCAGCGGCCCGCTTTGGGCATGGGCCGCCGGGGCAAAAGGCAGTGTCACGACCGCAAGGGCCAAGGCAAACCTCACAAAACGAAACATCATAACCGTCCCTCGCATCGGGTTTTGTTGGTTGTAGCGGATTTCGGCGGCAATGGGCATCACTTCATCCTCATCTTTTCGGGGTTGAAGACGATCTCGATTTCGCGCCATTGATCGTACTTGTCTGCGGGCAACGGAAAGCCGTCTGACCCGCAGCGCACAATCGCCCGGCGCCCGGCCTCATAGGCCTGTTTTGCAGACGCCTCGGACCCGCCCTCATAGCCGATCTGCCGGATCGAGTTGATGTCAGGCGTGCCATCAGGGTTCATTTTCACGCTCAACGTAACAACGGTGCGCAGCGCCTCGGTCGACAGCGCGCCGACGTTCCAGCAGGCTTTCACATCGACAATCAACGCGTCTTTTTCGCCCGACGTCATCGGCGGGCCCGAGGCCGCGCGCCCCACGCCGCCGCTGCCCTCGGCCTGCGAGGGCGCGGGGTCGCCCGCCAAAGCCTCGGCCAGCGCATCATTGACGGAATCCGACTGCGGCTTGGCAGGTTGGGCAGGTTTTGCTGTTTCGGTTGGCTTGTCAGCGGGGGCGGGCTTTTTGGGCCGCGCCTTTGGCCGGGCAGACGTCGCCGGTGCCGAGGATTCGGGCTTGTCGGTGGTTTCCGTCGCCTCGGTCACGATTTCGGTCGTGGTTTCGGGCGGGGCGGCCTCTTCCTTTGGAGGCTCCACCACCGGGGCGGGGTCGGGGGTCTCTTCGGGCTTGGTTTCGGTCATGGCGGTGTCAGAAACACGCGCATCGGGGGCGGGCGCCTCGGCGGGCGTTGGCGCGACGCGGGGCGCGGGCTTTGGTTTCGGGCGCGGGCTGATCTGGGTCAGAACGGTTTGCGAAGGTTCCTCGACCGGCGGCATCGGCTGTATCGGCGGGGTATCGGTCACGTCAGCCACCGGCGGGGTGGTCAGATCGGTCAGATCCGGCTGCGGCTCGGGGGTGGGTTCGGGCGTGGGCAGGGCCTCGGCCTGCGGCGGCTGGGTCACCTCGGGTTCGGGCGTTGGCGCAGGTGCCACCTCGGCGGGGGCCTCGGGCATGACCATTTCGGCAGCGGGCTGATCTGATGCCTTGGGCGCGGCCGCCACCATCGCGTCAAACTGCGATTGCGACATCACCGCCACTTCGGTCATCTGCACGGGGTCATGCGCCTTTGGCTTGAACCAATAGCCGCCAAAGGCCACCCAGACGATCAGCCCCAGATGGAGCCCCGCCGAAATGCCCGTGCCGATCTTATCCGCCCGGTTCATGGACATGGCGCTAATTGCCCGCCCCTTGGGTGCCATCCAACGCAGGCCCGCCCGTGTCCGTCACCAGCACGATGTTGGAGAACCCGCCCGCGTTAAGCGCGCCCATCACCTGCACGACCCGCGCATATTCAATCGCGCCATCCGCCCGCAGATAAATCTTGTCACTGCTGCGCTCTGCCGCAATCGCGCGCAGGCGGTTGACCAGATCGGCTGCGGGAACCTCGGTGTTCATGATCGCCACCACACCGTCAACGGTCAGCGAAATGGTCAGCGGCTCTTCCTGCTCGGTCGGCAGCGATTGTGCGGCGGTCTTGGGCAGCTCCAGCGGCACCCCGACCGTCATCAGCGGCGCGGCCACCATGAAGATGATCAGCAGCACCAGTGCCACGTCGACAAACGGTGTGACGTTGATCTCGCTCATCGCGGCATGCTTGCCGCGCGCGCCACGGCGGCGACGCCCCCCCCCACCGGATTTTCTCATGACCCCCGCGCCCATGGCTCAGGCGTCCAACTGGCGCGACAGGATCGTGGCAAACTCGTCCGCGAAAGCCTCATACCCCGAGGCGAGCCGGTCACTATCGGCCGACAGCTTGTTATAAAAAATCACCGCCGGAATAGCCGCCAAAAGGCCAAGCCCGGTGGCCATCAACGCCTCGGCAATCCCCGGCGCCACAACCGCAAGACTGGTGTTTTGCGATATGGCGATCTGCTCGAACGCCACCTTGATCCCCCAGACCGTTCCAAACAGCCCCACGAAAGGCGCGGTCGAGCCGACGGTCGCCAGAAACGGCAGCCCGGCACTAAGCTGTTCGGTTTCCTTGGCGATCGCCACATCCATTGATCGATCTATCCGCGCCTGCGCGCCTGCGATCAACTCGCCATCCTGCCGGTGGCTACGGCGCCATTCCAGCATTCCGGCCGCGAATATCCTTTGTGACGGGCCGTCAGGCGCCGGGCCGATCTGGTCAAACAATTCGTCCAGCGGCTCACCCGACCAGAACGCCCGGTCAAAGACCGAGGCTTCGGTTCGCGCAAAGCGGTAAGAGATGAATTTCTGGATGATGATCGACCATGACCAAAAGCTGGCCAGGATCAACAAAATCATCACCAGTTTCACGGTGAAAGAGGCGCGCGCAAAAAGCGCAAGCAAAGAGAAGTCAATCTCTTGCGCCATCGCAAGGGTCTGGGTGTCCATCTGTTACTGCTCGCCGGTTGGGCCACATTATCGTGGCTCTGATTAGCAGGCAAAATACACGAGGATCAGGGCGAAGCCAACACATCTGCGTTATAATGTGGCCGCAAGCGCAATTCAGTGCAGATCTGGTGCCAGCTTGCGACGGATTTCGGCAGGAAGCCGCGCAACGGCACCGCTTTCTTGTAAACACACCAGCGTCACCTGCGCCGCAAATAGCGGCTGATTGTCGCGCAGCACCTCTTGCGCCAGCACGATCCGCGCGCCGGTCTGCATCAATAGCCGGGTTGTCACGATCAACTCATCATCAAACCGCGCCGGTTTCAGATAGTCCGCCTCAACACGCCGCACGGCAAAAACGATGCCATGATCGCGCTTCAATGCCACCTGATCGACACCCAGCCCCCGGACCCATTCACTGCGCCCGCGCTCGATGAATTTCAGGTAATTGGCATAGTAGACGATGCCGGCAAGGTCGGTATCCTCGTAATAGACGCGGATCGGGAAACCATGGGTCATGGCGCGTGCCTAGCCTTCAAACCTGGCGATACGCGCGGCCAGACGCAGGGCGTGCGTTTCATCCTGGGTCGCGGTGGGCAAGACCGGGTCATAGGCCGCGCGAATCACGCCCGCGACGTCAGGGCGCAATACCGCCACACCCTGCGCCATGGCCAGGGGCGAGGCGTCAGCAAAGGCGGAACCAGCCCAGGACAGGATCATCTGCACCGCCTGATTCAGCGCAAGCGTGGCGGCGGGCACCTCGCTAAGGGCGGTGTCCATACGCACGAACGCAAAACAGGCCTTGATCGCGCCGCCCTCGTCAAAGCGGAAAACGCGGTATTGGTTGGCCCCGCCGTCATCAAGGCGCACGACCATTTCCGCCAACCCGTCGATCATTTGATCAAGGTTTGGCACATCCAGAAGTTCATGCCAGTCCCGAAAAAAGAAGATCATCAGATTGGCGCCAATTTCGGGGTCTGTTTCGGCCATCTTGTGATTGGCAAGCGCAACTATTGCCTCAACCGCGCCTTTGACGGTGGCCAGCGTGGCCGCTTCGACGCCAAAGACCACCGGCACGATGGGCCGCCCCCAACGCGCAAAGAAATAGCTGCCGTCGGCGCGGGTGAACAGGGACTTTATGGCATCAGGGGTCATAGCGGTCATCCTTCGAACAGGTCGGCCTGGCCCGGAGGCCTTGGCGCGGGCAGGCCCAGATGCGACCAGGCGCGCAGCCCCAGCATCCTGCCACGCGGGGTGCGCTGGATCAGGCCTTGCTGCAACAGATAGGGCTCGATCACCTCTTCGATCGCGTCGCGGGCCTCGGAAAGTGCGGCGCAAAGCGTTTCCACCCCCACCGGCCCGCCCATGTAGTGTTCCGCGATCAGCATCAGATAGCGCCTATCGGCCCCATCGAGCCCCAGATGATCGACCCCAAGCCGGGTCAGTGAACTGTCGGCAATGGCCCGCGTCAGCCGGCCGTCACCCTCAACCAGGGCAAAATCGACGACCCGGCGCAAAAGGCGCCCGGCGATACGCGGTGTGCCGCGCGCCCGACGCGCAATTTCACGGGTGCCGCCGGGTTCGGACGGGATACCCAGAAGGCGCGAGCCACGCGTCACGATCAGGTCCAACTCATCCTCGGTGTAAAACTGAAGCCGGGTCGGAATACCGAAACGGTCGCGCAGGGGTGTGGTCAAAAGACCCAGCCGCGTGGTGGCCCCAACAAGGGTAAAGGGTTGCAGCTCAATCCGGACGGTGCGGGCGGCAGGGCCTTCACCGATCACCAGATCCAGTTCAAAATCCTCCATCGCGGGGTAAAGCACCTCTTCGACGGCGGGGTTCAGGCGGTGTATTTCGTCGATGAACAGAACATCGTTCGTTTCGAGGTTGGTCAAAATCGCGGCCAGATCGCCCGCCTTGGCCAGCACTGGCCCCGAGGTCATGCGAAAATTCACCCCCAGTTCGCGCGCGATAATCTGCGCCAATGTGGTTTTGCCAAGCCCGGGGGGGCCGTGAAACAACGTATGGTCCATCGCCTGACCACGCATCTTGGCGCTTTCAATAAAGACGCGCAGATTGGCGCGCGCCTCGGCTTGGCCCACAAACTCCTCAAGCGTCTGCGGGCGCAGGGCGCGGTCAGTATCGTCGGGCAGCCGATCAGGGCGCAAGGCAGGTTCGGGCGTGGTCATCTGGGGTTCCTTCGCGCCCAAGTGTCGGGCGAAAGCGATGTGGATTCAAGGGTGGCATTTATACTGATGGGGGGCGCCAGGGGTGCGAACCCATCACCGGACATCCTGGTTAAATCAGGCGATCAGTTTTTCGGCGCCAAAAGACGCAGCGCGGTGCGGATCAGTTTTGCGGTATCGCTCGCCTCGGGGTTTTGGGTGGCCTCGGCCACGGCGGCTGCCGCATCCGACGGATTATAGCCCAGGTTGGTCAGCGCCGAAAGCGCCTCGGCGGTGAAATTGGCGGCGGGAGGGGCGACCGGGGCTACCGATTTGCGCGGCTTGGGGCCAGGCTCCAGCACCTCGCTGCCGGGCGCCAGATCAACGCTGAGCGCACCACCAAGCGCCATGACCGATGGCGCCTTGTCCTTCAACTCCATCACCACGCGCTGCGCGAGTTTCGGGCCAACCCCCGGCGCGGCCTTGATCGCCGCCCAATCCCCCAGTGCCAGCGCCCGGCCCACACCGTCAGGGCCAAGCGTGCCAAGGATCGCCAGTGAGGCCTTGGCGCCGATACCCTGCACCGAGGTCAGCAGCCGGTGCCATTCCTTTTCCTGCAATGTCGGGAAACCGAAAAGCTGAAGCAGGTCTTCGCGCACCAGAAGATCGGTATATAGTGCGCAAGCCTCGCCCACGGGGGGCAGATTGGCCGCTGTGCGCGACGATACATGAACGATGTAACCCACCCCACGCACATCAATCATCACCTGATCCATGGCGCGGTGCACGATAACCCCGGAAAGCCGCCCGATCATGCCGCGCCCCGCTGCAAGGCGCGCGCCATCCGGCCAGCCGATTGCAGATGATGCGCATGGCAGATCGCCACCGCCAACGCGTCGGCGGCATCCGGCCCGGCCAAGGTAACACCGGGAAGCTGAAACCTGACCATATGCGCAACCTGCCCCTTATCGGCATGGCCCACGCCCACGACCGCCTTTTTAACCGCATTGGGGGCATATTCGCCCACCGCAAGCCCGGCCTGCGCGGGCACCAAAAGGGCAATGCCGCGCGCCTGCCCCAGCTTCAGCGTGGCCACGGCATCCTTGTTGACAAAGGTTTGCTCGACCGCGGCCGCATCGGGGGTGTAGCGCACCAGAACCTCGGTCAACGCGATATGCAGCGACAAAAGGCGCGGGGCCAGATCCTCGCCTTGCGAGTGGATAATGCCGTTGGCGACATGCGTCAGCCGCGAGCCCTCCATGTCGATCAACCCCCAACCAAGGTTGCGCAACCCCGGATCGATTCCCAAAACACGCATCTACGCCCCTCACAATCACTGCTCTGTTGCCTTTTTCACACGGCTAGCACGAAAAGTGAACATCACAAAGCCTGAAGGTGCATCAACACGCAAAGTCAGAAAATTGATCGAACTGGCGGCCTGACGTAACAAAACGATGCCGCAGCGCAGAAAATGGATACTTTCGGGCAATCGGATCACCATTTTCAGCCCGGCGTTTCTACGGCCATCAGAGCCATGCAAATAACGCATATCGGGGCTGTCCGGCCAATGCTTGTTAAATAAATTGGCGCAGCCTATCTCCAGCCCAACAGAAATGACGCCCGTGCAAGAAGCACATTTTCAAGGATGAAGACAATGTCCGTCTACAACACCAACGCCGCCGCCGCCCACTCGGGTTTCTCTGGTTTTGTCAGCTCGCTGATGTCCAGCATTTCGGCTTGGAACGATGCTCGTCAGACCCGGATTGAACTGAGCAAACTGTCGGACCGCGAATTGGACGATATCGGCCTGACGCGCGGTGATATTGATCGCGTTGCCAAACTCTGAAACCCAAACGCTGATCTGCGGGAAACCGCCAAAGGCCGTGCCGATACCCCGGCACGGCCTTTTACTATGACCTTTTCGTTGCGCGACAACGTTCCAGAGGTCAACCGATAAGCGGCTTGATGAAATTTGCGAGATGCACCGTCAGCGGATCGGCGGTCAAAATCCAGGCGCCTATCTGATCTGCGATGGTGCCATTCGATAGCGCAACGACGCGCTCGACATAGGCATCGGGTCCAAGTTGGGCGTAGAGGCCAGACTTGAACAACAGCGCCCCGACCAAAAACAATGCCAACGGACCCAGCCAGACGCTACGGCGCGCTTTCGGGCGGATAGACTCATAATAAGCGCGCCCCAATGTGCCGGCAGCCTCAAAGGCACCACCGGCCTGATGAATCTTATCAATCCGGCTAAGGCGCTGTTCAAAGTCTTTCATGTTGTGGTCAATCATGGCACACATCCATATTCTTGGCTTGGCCTTAAATATAGGCAAAGCCAATATGCACCTGATGACGCCAAGGCGGCAGTTAGCAATAAGATGTATTAATTGATTATCCTGGGGCTATTGGTGCTTTTTCAGAACCAATGTTGTCCAATCCCCATATTCATCGCGCGAAACCAGAACAAAGCCCTCGGTTTCATAGGCCGCAATAACCTCATCCGCCTGCGCGTGCAGAATGCCGGATAGAATCACATGGCCATCGGCGCTGGTATTGTTGCCCATTTCAGGCGCCAATGAAATAAGCGGCCCCTTCAGAATATTGGCAAAAATCAGATCATAGGGCGCGCCGGCCAGCAGTCGCGGGTGATCAAAGCCGGCCGCCTGAACGCAGTCAACCCGCCCCGCCAGATCGTTGGCGACAACGTTTGCGGTGGCGGTCTCGACCGCGACGGGGTCGATATCCGACGCGAGCACCACCTCGGGCCAGATTTTCGCCGCCGCCATCGCCAGAACAGCGGTGCCGCAGCCAATATCCGCCACCCGGTGTGCCCGCAGGCCCGCACGCTGCAACCGGTCAAACGCGGTCAGACAGCCCAGTGTCGTGCCGTGGTGACCGGTGCCAAAGGCCATCGCCGCCTCGATCAACAGGGGGATGCTATCGGCGGGCACTGCATCGGCATCATGGCTGCCGTAAACAAAAAAGCGCCCCGCCACCACGGGTGACAGTTCACGTTTGACGTGGGCGACCCAATCTGTATCCGGTAATTCCGATACCACAAAGGGGGCCGCGCCATGCGCCATCGACAGTAGCGCAAGCGCCGTCTCATCAGGCGCATCATTGAAATAGCTGCCGACTTCCCAGCGTTCGGAACCATCCTCAATCTCGAATACACCAACGCCGTAGGGCTGGGGGTCAAGTTCTTCGAGGTATTCGGCCAGTGCCTCGGCCTGATCGCGGTCAGGAAGGGTGGTAAAGGCGGTGAAGGTGGTCATCTGGGCAGCTTTCCTGAGGGTTGGGGGCTGGTAGGCGCTTTGATGGGGGCGCGTCAAGGCAAGCGTTCGTATTGCACCCAGAGCCGGGGGTTTCACACCTCCGGACCCCCGTGGGATAGTCGGGCCAGATAGACGGCAAAGGCGGCACAAGGTCGTAATGCCGCAACCACCAGCAGGGTGCGGTTCAGACGGGCACGCCGATTGGGCAACTGACCCCGGTGCCGCCGATGCCGCAATAGCCTTGCGGGTTCTTGGCCAGGTATTGCTGGTGGTAATCCTCGGCAAAGTAAAATGGCGGCGCCGATTGGATTTCAGTGGTGATGGGGCCATAGCCAGCCGCAGATAGACGGGTGGCGTAACGGACATGGCTGGCAAGTGCGGCCTCTTTCTGGTCGTCCGTGAACGTGTAAATGCCCGAACGGTATTGCGTGCCCCGATCACCGCCTTGGCGCATGCCTTGGGTAGGATCGTGGTTTTCCCAAAAGACCTTAAGCAGCGCTTCATAGCTGATCCGGGTTGGATCATAGATCACCCGCACCACCTCATTATGGCCGGTTTGCCCTGTGCAAACCTCTTGATAGGTCGGGTTCGGGGTCAGACCGCCCGCATAGCCGGCCATCGTCAGCCAGACACCGGGAAGCGCCCAGAATTTGCGCTCGACCCCCCAAAAACACCCCATGCCAAACATTGCCTGCGCCATCCCCGGCGGCACGGGGCCATCAATCGGCCGGCCAAAGATGAAATGCGGCTCGGTTACGGGCATGGGTGTGGGACGGCCCGGCAGGGCCTCGGCTTGGGTTGGCAGATGGGTTGATCTGGACATGATGTGCTCCGTTTAGAGACCACAGATAGGGGCGGTAGAGGTGTTTTTCCAGTCAACGCGGATCCAGGCAGAAAATATCCACCAGGGGGCCACTTCTTAGCGCGATGCCACCGCCGCGCGCCCTTTGTGGCACGGCATCAAAGAAAGCTCTGCGGGTCAATATCAATCGCCACGCGCAGTTTTGCGGGCGGTTTCAGCTGCGCCACCCATTCGGCCAAAGCCGCCTGAAGCGGTGCGGCCTTGTCCGCCTTCACCAGCATCCGGACCCGGTGCCGCCCCCGCACCCGTGCAATCGGCGCCGGTGCGGGACCGTAAAGCACCGCCCCGATCCGGCGCAGCGGCCCGTCGCGCCGCGCCAGCGCACCGCCGAAATCAAACAGCGGCTGCAGATCAGGCCCCGACAGGATGATCCCCGCCATCCGGCCATAGGGCGGCACGCCCTGCGCCCGCCGCTCTTCGGCCTCGGCGCGCCAGAATGCTTCTTCATCACCGCCCAGGATAGCCCGGATTACCGGATGGTCGGGCTGATGCGTCTGCAACAGCGCAAGCCCCTTCTTTTCAGCCCGCCCCGCCCGCCCCGCCACCTGCCGCATCAACTGAAAGGTGCGCTCCGCCGCCCGTAGATCCGACCCTTGCAGCCCCAGATCAGCGTCAATCACCCCGACCAGCGTCAACTGCGGAAAGTTATGCCCCTTGGCCACGATCTGCGTGCCGATGATGATATCGGCACCACCCGCCGCAATGCTGCCGATCGCCTCTTTCAACGCGCGGGCAGAGCCGAACAGATCGGATGACAACACCGAAAGCCGCGCATCGGGAAACCGCGCGGCCACCTCTTCGGCCAACCGCTCGACACCGGGGCCGACCGGGGCCAACCGCCCCTCAACCTGACACGAGGGGCAAGCGGTGGGCATCGGCTTTGTGTCACCACATTGGTGGCAAACAAGACGTTTGAGAAACCGATGCTCGACCATTCGCGCATCGCAGTGGTCACAGCCGATCTGATGACCGCAGGCCCGGCAGACCGTCACCGGCGCATAGCCGCGCCGGTTCAAGAACAGCATCGCCTGTTCACCACGGCCAATTCGCGCAGCCACTTCGCCCGCGAGCGTGGGCGAAATCCACCGGCCAGCCTCTTGCGCCTCGGTGCGCAGGTCTATCGCGCGCATCTCGGGCAGTTCGGCCACCCCAAACCGCGCGGCCAGATCAAGCCGCGTGTATTTTCCGCTATCGGCATTGACCCAGGTTTCCAGACTGGGCGTAGCCGAGGCCAGCACCACCGAGGCCGAACAGAGCGACGCCCGCAACACCGCCATATCGCGCGCATTGTAAAGCACACCCTCTTCTTGCTTGTAGGAGGTGTCGTGTTCCTCATCGACCACGATCAGCCCAAGGTCACGGAACGGCAAGAACAGCGCCGACCGCGCCCCCACCACAAGCCCCACACCGCCCTCGCCCGCCATGCGCCACAATCGCCGCCGCTCGGTCTGGGTCACGCCGGAATGCCATTCACCGGGGCGCGCGCCAAACCGCGCCTCGACCCGGTCCAGAAACTCGGCCGTCAGGGCAATTTCGGGTAGCAACACCAGCGCCTGCCGTCCCCGCGCCAGACATTCGGCCACCGCCTCAAGGTAAACCTCGGTCTTGCCGGACCCCGTCACCCCTTTCAGCAAGGTCGTGCCATAGGCGCCCTTGCGCACCGCCGCGCGCAAATGCGCCGCTGCCGCCGCCTGATCGGGCGCCAACGCCTTGCCCGGCAGATCAGGGTCAAGCCGCGCAAAAGGCAAATCTCGCGGGGTGTCGACCTCAATCACGGCGCCCGATTTGACCATCCCCTTGATGACTTGGGTCGTGCAACCAGCCATCGCCGCCAGCTCGGCCAGCACGAACCCCGGACCACCGTGGTCGCGCATCACCTCCAGCACCCGCGCGCGCGCCTCGGTCATCCGGTCTGGCGCGCCTTGCCCCAAACGGTAGATCTTGCGCAGGCCCGGTGTATCGCCCAGACCCGGTGCACGGGTTGCCAGGCGCAGCATCGCGGGCATCGGCGTCAGGGTATAATCGCCCGCGCGCAGAAGGAACTGACGCAACTCATCGCGCATCGGTGCGGCGTCCAGCACCCGGCTCACCCCCCTCACCCGCGCCAGATCATACCCCCCCTCGCCCGGCCCCCAGACCACGCCTAGAACCTTGCGCGGACCCAAGGGCACCTCGACAAAGGCGCCCATAAAGCACCCCCCCTCGGGCGCGCGGTAATCCAGCGGCCGCCCGATCGGTTCGGCTGTCAATACGGCAACCAGCGCACCTTCCTGAAAATGGCCCGTCTCAGCCATGACGCGCTCCCCTCGCAGATCTGCATTTGGCGGGGATACTTGAATGCAAAAAGAATGCGGCAATTCTCGCTGGCAGAAATATCCCCGGGGGGGCGCCGAAGGCGGGGGGGCAGGCAGCCCCCCTTTCCCGATGGCAATCTGTGCACCCGTCGGTCAGGGGTTCCGGCAACCGCCGCTTTGCGCTATCACGCGGCCAAACACCCTTCAGGAGTCTTCCGATGAAATTTTTCGTTGATACCGCAGATGTCGCCGCGATCCGCGAGCTGAACGACCTTGGCATGGTGGACGGCGTCACCACCAACCCGTCACTGATCCTCAAATCAGGGCGCGACATTGTCGAAGTCACGAAAGAGATCTGCGACATGGTCTCTGGTCCCGTTTCCGCCGAAGTGGTGGCCACCGAGGCCAAGGCAATGATCACCGAAGGTTTGAAACTGGCCAAGATCGCCTCCAATATTGCGATCAAGGTGCCGCTGACCTGGGACGGGCTGACCGCCTGCAAGGCTTTCGCATCCGAAGGCCATATGGTCAACGTCACGCTCTGCTTTTCGGCTGCACAGGCGATTTTGGCGGCCAAAGCCGGGGCCGCATTCATTTCGCCCTTCATCGGGCGCTTGGACGATATCAACATGGATGGCGTGCAACTTATCGAAGATATCCGCCTGATCTATGACAATTACGACTTTGACACCGAAATCCTTGCCGCCTCGATCCGTTCGGTCAATCACATCACCGATGTGGCGCGGATCGGCGCCGATGTGATCACCGCGCCCCCTTCGGTCATCAAGGCCATGGTCAACCACCCCCTGACAGACAAGGGGCTTGAGCAGTTTTTGAAAGACTGGGCGCAAACCGGTCAAAGCATCTGATACCCTTGGGCGGCTGGCACATTTGCATAGCCGCCCAAACTTTTCGGATACCAACCAAAAAATGCCTGATTTGTCGTTCAACATGTGTATGGTAACCAAAAATGAACCCTGAAACGAGCGTGGCAGGCATGGCAGACACCGCAATCGCGGCGCAATTGCGCGACAAGATCATTTCCACCCCTGAGATGATTCTTGAGGATCGCGACCTGATGCGCGCATTGATCGCCGCGAATGAACGGGCGATGGGCACCAATATCGTCGATCTGCGCGGCGTGGCGATGGAACGGCTTGAGGCGCGTCTGGATCGGCTGGAAGACACGCACCGCTCGGTGATTGCCGCCGCCTATGAAAACCTGGCCGGGACCAATCAGATCCACCGCGCCGTGCTGAAAATGCTTGATCCGGTCGAGTTTGAGGAATTTCTGAAGAACCTCGGCACGACGGTTTCCGACATCTTGCGCGTTGATACCGTGCGATTGGTTCTGGAAAGCGCGCACAACGAAAATGACCCGGCGTTGCGCCGGCTAAGCGACGTGCTGTGCGTGGCCGAACCGGGGTTTATCCTGGACTATATGCGCGCAGGGCGCACAGGCCAGCCGCGCCCTGTGGTGCTACGCCAGACACAACCACATTCCAACGTAATTTACGGCAATACCGCGGACTGGATCCGTTCCGAGGCGCTGATGCGGCTGGATTTCGGCGTGGGGCGGTTACCGGGTATGCTGGTCATGGGCGCCGAGGATCCGAACCAGTTCAAAGCCTCGCAGGGCACCGATCTGCTGGCGTTTTTCGCGGGTGTGTTTGAACGCGCCATGCGGCGCTGGCTATCGTGACGGGGCGGGGGTGATGGCGTTGGGGTTTTCCCCTGCCGCCGGTGACGCGCTGGCAAACTGGCTGGACCACCTACGCGCGCTGGATGGCGCAGCCCCCCACACACTGACCGCCTACCGCGCCGATGTTGCCGCTTTTCTTGGGTTTTTATGCCTTCACCATGGCGAAGGGCTGGGCCTTGGCCGCTTGGCTGCGGTTACCCAGGCCGATATGCGCGCCTTTCTGGCCGCCGAAAGGGGGCGGGGCTTGGGGGCGCGGTCACTGGCGCGCCGGCTTTCCTCGATCAAATCCTTCATCCGTTGGCTGGCTGACCGTCAGAATTTTGACGCAACCCATGTGCTGGCTGCGAAAGCGCCGAAATTCACCCGCAAACTGCCCCGCCCGCTAAGCGAAGAGGCCGCCCGCGCGGTCATCTCTGAGGTGGATACGCAAGCGGTGTTGCCCTGGGTCGCGGCCCGCGATGCGGCGGTGGTGACGCTGCTATACGGTTGCGGCCTGCGCATATCCGAGGCGTTGGGCCTGACCGGTGCCGATGTGCCCCTGCCGGAAGTGCTGCGTATCATCGGCAAGGGTGGCAAGGAACGGCTGGTTCCCGTTCTGCCCGCCGCCCGCGATGCCGTGGCCGCGTATCTGCGCCTCAGCCCGCACCCGATGGCCGCCGATGCCCCCCTGTTTCGCGGGGCCCGGGGCGGGCCACTGAACCCGCGCCTGATTACCCGCGCAATGGAACAGGCCAGGATGCGCCTTGGCCTGCCCGCTACTGCCACCCCGCACGCGCTGCGTCACAGCTTTGCCACGCATCTGCTGGCCGCCGGGGGCGATTTGCGCGCAATTCAGGAACTATTGGGCCACGCCAGTCTTGCAACCACCCAGATTTATACCTCTGTCGACAGTACCCGGTTGATGGAAATCTACGAAAATGCCCATCCGCGCGCCTGAACGGTTGCAGGTGCAAATGATTTCCGCCAAAAACCCGCCATGACAAATTCGCTCAAAGCCCTGTCCGTACATCTGCTGACCGCCACCGGGGCGGTTCTGTCAATGTTGGCGATGCTGGCCGCCGTCGAGGAAAAATGGAGCCTGATGTTCCTGTGGCTGGTGGTAGCACTGGTGGTGGACGGCATAGATGGCCCATTGGCGCGGCGCTACAATGTAAAGAAGAACTGGCCCACTTATGACGGTGTGATGCTGGATATGATCATCGACTATTTGACCTATGTCTTCATCCCGGCCTTTGCGCTGTTTGAATCGGGGCTGTTGCCGGGATGGACAGGATGGATCGCGATCATCGTCATCACCTACGGTTCCGTCATCTACTTTGTCGACACACGAATGAAGACTAAGGATAATTCCTTTGCGGGCTTCCCTGCGTGCTGGAACATGGTGGTGCTGGTCCTGTTCGCGATCGAGCCGAATTTCTGGCTGATGCTGGGTATAGTGGTAGCGCTGGCTGCCACGATGTTCACCAACCTCAAATTCATCCACCCGGTCCGAACCGAACGCTGGCGCACGGTATCGTTGCCGATTGCGTTGGCCTGGACAAGCTTTGCGGGCTGGGCGGCCTGGGTTGATTTTCACCCCGAAAGCTGGGCGCATTGGGGGCTGGTGGTTACCTCGCTTTACCTGCTGTTGGCCGGTATCGCACAGCAAATCCTGCCCGCCCGCACACCTAATGCCAGCTTGTCATGATCTTCGCGCAAATGGCGGGGCGATGGTGGCGGGGGTATTTTCTTGAAAGAGGCTGGCCAACATGTGGCCAGCCAAAGCATTTTTTGCAGCACGTTCGGGACTTCGTGGCGCCCTGTCGCTTTTCATAAGCTCAACTGCCGAAATCAGGCAGCTCGCGACACCAAAACGTTATCCACAGCCTTTGCGGCACCGGCCTCGTCTGTGCCCGAGACGGCTGCCACCTCGCGGGTCAACCGTTCCAGTGCGGCCTCATACAACTGACGCTCGGAATAGGATTGTTCACGCTGATCATCGCTGCGATGCAGATCGCGCACGACTTCGGCAATTGCCATCAGATCGCCGGAATTGATTTTCTGCTCATATTCCTGCGCACGGCGTGACCACATGGCCCGCTTGACCTTGGCCTTACCCTTCAAGGTTTCCAAAGCCCGGGAAACCACATCCGGCGACGAAAGTGAGCGCATGCCAATCTCAGTCGCCTTATGGGTCGGAACCCGCAGGGTCATCTTGTCTTTTTCGAATGAAATGACAAACAACTCCAGGCGCAAGCCAGCAATTTCCTGCTCTTCGATCGAGATGATCTTGCCGACGCCATGTGCGGGATAGACGACAAACTCGTTAGGATGAAAGTCGGTTTTCTTCTTGGTCATAAAGCCACTTCCTTGCCGGCGACCTGGCATCGCCATTTATATTCCACAACCGACGCTCCAAAAGCCTGTGCTTTCAGAGCGATCATTGTTCATTTACGGGAACTCTCCGCAAGCGCGCAGTCTTGCCGGGCGACAGATCCACAATCCTTGTGGCGGAACCATAACACAAAAAACGCCCATTTCAAAGCACAGTGCTGCGATGCAGCACATCCCCCCTTACACATCAAAGGGTTAAAGACGTTTCAGGGCCGGTCATCGTGTCAAAATCGGTACAAAAACCGAATCAGTCACCCTTGCCGGGGGTAGGGTCGAAATATTTTTCCAACTTGTCTTTTTCGCCATCGCGCTCTTCCGCCTCAGGAAGCGGATCTTTCTTTTGGGTGATGACGGGCCACAGATCGGCATACTTCCGGTTGAATTCCACCCAAGGGTCCATATTCGGCTCAGTATCCGGACGAATGGCATCCGCAGGGCATTCAGGTTCACAAACGCCGCAGTCTATGCATTCATCGGGATGAATGACGAGCGTATTTTCCCCTTCGTAAAAGCAGTCCACCGGACACACTTCAACACAGTCGGTGTATTTGCAGGCGATGCAGTTATCGGTGACGACGTAGGTCATGGGTCCACCAGAATTTCTTCGTGTTTCGACGTTACCTAGCCTTGGCAGGCGGATCAATCAAGATCAGGCGCAGCGGAAAGGCCGGGTTGCGGCGATCTGACTTTCGCTCAGAACGGCCGTTTGGTAGTTTGGGGCTTATCAGGAACATGATCCTGTGGCGATGCCAAATCCTTGTAAAGCGCCGACGCTTCGGCCGCAGGCCCGCGCCGCGCGCCGCAGGCCAAAAGGCACAAACTGCGCGGCTGGCCCGCCCAACTAAATGCCAAGACATCGCCCGGGCCTATCGCGCGGCCCGGTTTGGTGGTTTTCTGACCGTTGACACGGATCTTGCCTTTGGACACCACCTCGGCGGCCAGTACGCGCGTCTTGTAAAGCCGCGCGTACCATAGCCACTTATCGATTCGAATCCGGCCCGGCTGTGCCGTTTCGGTCATTTCTTGTCGCGCAAGGCCGCCAGAATCGCAAAAGGACTGTCGGGGTCGAAACGTTCTTTCCGGGGGGGATGCGACCCAAAGCTGCGGGGGCTGTCATCGCGCTTGCCAGCAAATTTGCCGGGTTTGCCGCCAGGCTTTCCGCCGGGTTTGCCCTCACGCCGTTCGTGCGGTTTTCCAGGGCGACGGTCGCCCTGGGGTTTACCCTCACCTTCTGCGGTGCGGTCGCGCTTTGGGCGCTCGCCACGCGGCGGGGCCGCATCATGTGAGCGCACGTCGCGCGCCGCGCGTGGGGCGCGTTCAGGGCGGGGGCCCCTTGGGCGCGGCGCCCAGGTAAAGATCACGAACGTCTCCATTTCAGGGCCGGTATCGGCCACCGCAGTGGCCTCGGCTTCGGCCTCGGCCAGAGGCGAGGTTTCCTCGGGGATCGGGTTGGAGCTTTCAACCGCGGGCGTCGGTGCGGGCGCAGGCTCGACTGGTGCCTTGACCTTTTCACGTTCGCCACGCTCGCCTTTGTAGCCCAGACCCGCCATCAGGTCGGTAAACTGGTCCAGCGTCATTCCGGTGATCGACAGCATATCCGGCGTTGCCTCAAACCCGGCTTTACTGTCTTGACTGCGCAGCATATCGGCCAGACGTTCGAGCATATCAATACGGATCGCGCGGGCGCCAGCAGGATGAAAGCCGGCCAGCGTATAATGAACCCTCGGCACATCAGGCAGGTTCGGAATCGTCACCAGACCCGGCGGCGGGCTTTCGGGAAACTCTGCCAGATCCTGCGCCAACGACCACAGCACCAGCCGCAAGCGCGTTGGCGCGGGTTTCAGCAATACCTGCTGAAAGATCGTGTATTGCCCAAAACGCACGCCATGTTTGCGCAGCGCGCCACGGGCGTCCTGATCCAGTTCCTTGACCTCGCCGGCCACACCGTCGCGCGGCAAAACGCCCAAAGCCTCGACCAGACGGAAGGCAAAGCCCCGCGCCAGCCCCGTCAGCGCCTCATCGCGCGACATCGCCAAAAGCGGGTCGAACAGCGCGGCAACCTTGCGGTCGATAAAATGCTGCAAGCGCCGACGAACCTTTTCGGCCACCTCAAAACCCGCATCTTCATCAACGAATGCCTCAACACCGGGGCGCAGCGCATCGGCGCCTTTCACCAGCTTGCCTACCGCCTGGGTGCCCCACATCAGCCCCCCCTGTTCGGTAAAGTCCATCTCGGTGTCGGGCGCGTTATAAAAGCGGTCCGCACGCAAGTGGAATTCTGGGCGCAGCGCCTCATAGGCAGCCCGTGCCAGCATTTTCGCCTCATCGGGCGATGAAGTGCCGTCCTGCCGGAAGCGGAACCCCTCAAGACGGCCGGCGAATTCGCCTTCAACCGTCACTTCGCCCTTGTCGTTCACCTCGGCCACAAGGCTCTCCTTCTGTTTGAGCCGCCGCAGCAGTACGCTGGTGCGCCGGTCCACAAATCGTTGGGTCAGCGCGCCGTGCAGCGCATCTGACAGACGGTCTTCTACAGCGCGCGTTTCATTCCGCCAATGGGATTCATCATGCACCCATCCTTTGCGCTGTGATACATAAGTCCATGTGCGGATAAACGCCAAGCGTTTTGATAACGCATCAATGTCACCAACCGGTTTGTCGATACGCGCAATCTGTGCCGCCAGCCAATCCGAAGGCACATGACCGGGGTCTTGCAGAAACTCGAATATCCGCGCCAGAAGGGTTGTATGTTCAACCCCCGAGATTGATCGAAAATCCGGTATCCGGCAAACATCCCACAGCAGGCGCACGTCTGACGGGTGGGTCAGGCGGTTCTGAACCTCGGGGGCGTCGGCCAGGGATTTGAGCGCCAAAAGGTCGTCGGCATCCCGCGCGCGGGTCAGCCATTCATCGGTCGGGCTGACCTCAAGCGATTGGATCAGCCGCGCGACGGTGCCAAATTCAAGCCGCCCGCTACGCCACTGCAACCGCTGGATCGGGGCGAAACGGTGGTTTTCGACCGCATCCACCACCTCGGGCGGAAGCGGGCTTGCCTCGCCGGTAACGCCAAAGGTGCCGTCGCGCATGTACCGCCCGGCGCGCCCGGCGATCTGGCCTATCTCATGCGGGAACAGATTGCGCATCCGGCGACCGTCAAACTTTGACGTGGCTGAAAAGGCGACATGGTTGATATCAAGGTTGAGGCCCATGCCGATGGCGTCTGTCGCCACTAGATAGTCCACATCGCCATTTTGATAAAGCGCCACCTGCGCGTTGCGGGTCCGGGGGCTAAGCGCGCCCATCACCACCGCGCAACCGCCTTTCTGACGGCGCAGCAGCTCGGCCACGGCATAGACATTATCAACCGAAAACCCGACAATCGCGCTGCGGGCGGGCATCCGGCTTGTCTTTTTCGAACCTGCCCACGTTAATTTCGACAATCGGTCGCGGCGGGTGAACTGAACCTTCGGCACCAGCGCGGCAATCGCCCCCCGCATCGTATCCGCCCCTAGAAACAGGGTTTCAAGCAGGCCGCGGGCATTCAAAAGCCGGTCGGTAAAAATGTGGCCGCGTTCCGGATCGGCGCATAGCTGAATTTCGTCGATGGCAACGAAAT
>NZ_JBLJBV010000051.1:0-28594 GCF_047638075.1 Phaeovulum sp. | reverse complement strand
CCACCTGCCGCCGCTGCGCCTTGATCCGCCACCGTTCTTGCTATTTCCAACCGATAATCGCCCCGGCCGCGTTCTGGCGGGTCGCCCTTGGCAGGCCGGGCGCCTGCGCGCCACCGCCCGGCAAGAGGTGGCACGCGGCGCTGTCGTGACGGTTTTCCTGTTCAGCCGCAGCCTGCGCCGCCACCAACACCGCTTTGACCAGGCGGGCTATTGGGAACAAAGCGGCGGGCTTTGGGGTCGTGCCCGACGCGACGCCAAAGCAACTGTCGCAAATTTCCAAACCCGGCTGGCACAAGAAACCAATCGGATAAGCCCGTTGCGCCCAGTTGACGCGGCACAAACCGATCCCGCCGCACCCACGACCGCACCCTTATAGCAAACTTGCGCCACATTTCCCTTTGGTTAAGGCAATTCCCAGCCGATAAGCAGAAACGGCAATGGCAATTTGTGCCATAATGCGGCAAAGCAGCATGACCGATACAAAGATAGTTCGGAATTGATAGGTGATATATGAAACGCAAGGTCACGAAAGCAATTTTTCCGGTCGCAGGCATGGGCACCCGCTTTCTTCCCGCAACCAAATCGATCCCGAAAGAGATCATGACCCTGGTTGACCGCCCGTTGATCCAATACGCGATCGACGAGGCCCGCGCTGCGGGCATCAAGGAATTCATCTTTGTCACCTCGCGCGGCAAATCCGCGCTTGAGGATTACTTTGACAACGCCCCAGAGCTGGAAGCCAGTCTGCGCAACTCTGGCAAGGATGCGCTGTTGGACGTCCTGAAGGCCACCAACATGGATTCAGGCGCCATCGCCTATCTGCGGCAAAACCGCCCGCTGGGACTTGGCCACGCCGTGTGGTGCGCGCGCCGCCTGGTTGGTGATGAGCCCTTCGCGGTGATCCTGACCGATGACGTGATTGCCGCCGACAAGCCCTGCCTTCAGCAGATGATCGAAGCCTATAGCGAAACCGGCGGCAATATGGTTGCGGCGATGGAAGTCGCGCCAGAAAAGGCCTCGGCCTACGGCATTCTTGATGTTTCTGACGACATGGGGGCGACTGTGCGCGCCAAGGGCATGGTCGAAAAACCAAAGACCGAAGATGCGCCTTCAAACCTGGCGGTAATCGGGCGCTATATCCTGACGCCAAATGTGATGAACAACCTCAACCGGATGAAAGCCGGCGCCGGTGGCGAAATCCAATTGACCGACGCCATCGCAGAAGAAATCACCGCTGGAAACCCGGTCTACGGGTTCCGGTTCAAGGGGCAGCGCTTTGACTGCGGCTCAAAAGCGGGGTTCTTGCAGGCAACGGTTGCGTTTGGTCTGGCCCGCCCCGATCTTCGGGACGAATTTGCACAGTATCTGGGCGACCTTGCAGCAATGCAAAAGGCGGCCGAGTAAGCGATGACAAAAAATGTACTGGTGACCGGGGGTGCAGGCTATATCGGCTCGCACGCGTGCAAGGCACTGAAGGCAGCGGGCTATGTGCCCGTCACTTTTGATAACCTTGTCACCGGTTGGCGGGACGCGGTCAGATTTGGCCCTTTTGAGCACGGTGATCTGATGGACCGCGCGCGGCTGGATGAGGTGTTTGCCAAATGGCAGCCGGTCGCGGTGATGCACTTTGCAGCGCTCAGCCAGGTGGGCGAGTCGATGAGCGATCCGGGCCGGTACTGGCGCGGCAATGTCTGCGCCAGCCTCAATCTGATCGAGGCGGCGGTGGCAGCGCAATGTCTTGATTTCGTATTCTCCTCAACCTGTGCGACCTATGGCGATCAGGATGGCGTTGTGCTGAACGAGGCCACACCGCAGGCGCCGATCAATGCCTATGGTGCCTCTAAACGCGCCATTGAGAACATGCTGACCGATTTTGGCGCAGCGCATGGCCTGCGGTCGGTCATCTTTCGCTATTTTAACGTGGCGGGCGCCGACCCCGAAGGCGAAGTAGGCGAACATCACCGCCCCGAAACCCACCTGATCCCCCTGATCCTGGAGGCGATAGACGGCAAACGCCCTGCGCTGACCATCTTTGGCACCGATTACCCAACCCCCGATGGCACCTGCATCCGTGACTATGTGCATGTGGCAGATCTGGCTGATGCGCATGTTCTGGGGCTGAAATGGCTGGCTGCGGGCAAGGGTTCGTCGGTATTCTGTCTGGGTTCGGGCACGGGGTATTCGGTGCGCCAGATTGTCGATGCCGCACGCTCCATTACCAACCGGAACGTGCCGTTGGTTGAGGGTCCGCGCCGCGCTGGCGATGCGACGCAGCTTGTTTCCGGTTCGGTTCGGGCATTTGCGGAATTGGGCTGGGCGCCGCAAAGGGCGGACGTTGCCGCAATGATCGCTGACGCATGGCGCTGGCACCAGACCGGACATTATGAACGCTAGTCCTGCGGCACGGGTTCTGGATATAACACGGCTGGTTTCGCGCACAGGGCTTGGGCCACTGACGGGGGTTGACCGGGTCGAGATGGCCTATCTGACCGCACTGGCAAAAGCCCCCGAGCCGTTATTTTTATTGTGCCGCACCAGCTATGGCTTTTTGCTTTTGCCGGGCACGGCAGGGGCAGCGCTGCGCCAGGGCCTTGTCGCGCCAGACACCCTACCGGCCCCAAGCTGGCCAGACCGCCTGCGCCGCCGCGACGCACCACGCCTGAGAATGGCGGCCGCGCTGCGCCCTCTGGCGCTGGCCCGTGCACCCCACGCCCGATTGGCCCGGCTGATTGGCCGCCACCTGCCGCAAGGTAGCACCTATATCAACGTCGGCCAGACCACTGCCCAGCCCAAAACGCTTGCACGGCTTCGCACGGTACGGGGGCTGCGCATCGCAGTGATGATCCACGATACGATCCCGTTGGACTACCCCCAGTTTTCACGCGCCACGGAACCGGCCCGTTTTGCCGCCCGGCTGGAAGCGGCGCTCAGCCACGCTGACCTGCTGATCTGCAATTCGCAAGCTACCGCCGACGATGTTGTCCGTCACGCGGGCACGCGGCCCCTGCCCCAGTACGTTGTGGCGCATCTGGGCGCTGATACGCCGCCCCCCGACAGGGCCGCATTGCCGCCGGGGCTGGACCTGTCTTTGCCCTATTTCGTGACGCTCGGCACGATCGAGCCGCGCAAGAACCACGCCCTTCTTCTGGATGTCTGGGAACAGATCCTGCGCCAAATGCCCGAGACCAAAGCCCCGCGCCTGTTTATTCTGGGGCGGCGCGGCTGGAACAATGCCGCCACGTTCCAACGGCTGGACAGCGCGCCCTATATGGGCCGCGTGGTGCATGAACTGCCGGGCCTGTCTGATGGCGCCGTCGCGGCCCTTCTGGCGGGGGCGCAAGCCCTGCTTATGCCCTCATTCGCAGAAGGATTCGGCCTTCCCCTGATTGAGGCGGCAGCCTTGGGCACCCCGATCATAACCGCCCCGCTACCTGTCGCGCACGAATTGCTGGGGGAACACGCCCGCTACGCAGCACCGTCTTCACGCGCCGCCTGGACAGCAGAAATCATGGAAGCACTAGCGCAAAACCGGCACAGTGACGCCACGTTTTCACCATATCGGGCCGCTATAACCATTCCGACATGGACAGAGCACTTCCGTCGCATATTAAACAAAACGTAAGAAACACTGGATAGACCCTCAGGGCCGCCGCCACTTTGAAAGGCCGGGATTGCGCATTTGGAAGACATACCGCCTGCGCCTGAAGCGCAAGCGCTACCTTGCCCGCGCGTTTCGTCGACGCCGCGACCTTGAGGTGTTGGCCGATCGCACCGGTAAGATCAAACCCAATGACATTCTGGTCTTTGTCACGCTGCGCAATGAACGTATCCGCCTGCCCTATTTTCTGCGGTACTACCGCGACCTTGGCATCGCGCATTTTTTGATTGTCGATAACGGGTCAGACGATGGCAGCCGCGAATATCTGGCCGCGCAAAAGGATGTCTCGGTCTGGACCACCACGGCCAGTTACAAACGGGCGCGCTACGGCATGGATTGGATCAACTGGCTGCTGCTGCGTCACGGCCACGGGCATTGGACGCTGACCGTGGACCCTGACGAATTCTTCGTTTACCCGTTTTGCGATACCCGGCCAATCTGCGCGCTGACCGACTGGCTCGACACCTATGACATTCCGTCTTTTCCGGCGATGCTGCTGGATATGTATCCCAAAGGCCCGATCAATGCGGTGCCCTACCGCGAAGGTCAAAATCCCTTTGACATCGCCTGTTGGTTTGACAGCGGCAATTACACCATTTCAAAGAACAAGCAGTTTCAGAACCTGTGGATACAGGGTGGCCCCCGTGCCCGCACCTTCTTTGCCGATACGCCCAGCCAGGCCCCTGCGCTGAACAAAATACCGCTGGTGAAATGGCATCGCAGTTACGCCTATATCAGTTCAACCCATATGCTTCTGCCGCGTTCGCTGAACATGACCTATGACGAAGTTGGCGGTGAAAAAATCAGCGGTTGCCTGCTCCATGCCAAATTCCTGTCGCCCATGACCGCCAAGGTCGACGAAGAAATGCAGCGCCAACAACATTTTGAGCAATCACGCGAATACAAAGCCTATTCCGGCGCCCTTTCGGCCGAACCGGACCTCTGGTGCAAATGGTCTGAAAAATACATGAACTGGCGTCAGCTTGAAATTCTGGGGTTGATGTCAAAGGGCAATTGGGCATGACCGTGGGCTTCGTCATGATGTGCCACACCGCGCTGGACCGCGCAGCGCAGGTGGCAAGGTATTGGGCAAGCAACGGCGCGCCGATCGTGATCCACGTCGACAAACGGGTGAACCGCCCCGATTACACCGCAATGGTCCGCGCGCTGGCGGATCTGCCCAACATCAGTTTTTCGCCCCGATTCAAATGCGAATGGGGCACGTTTTCGCTGGTGGCCGCAACTCAGGCCGCCAGTGAACAGATTTTGGCGATGCACGCCAGCGTCCGGCACGTCTTTCTGGCGTCGGGGTCTTGCCTGCCACTGCGCCCGCTAAAAGAGCTGACGGACTATCTGGACGCCCATCCCTACACCGATTTCATCGAAAGCGTGACCACCGCCGATGTCGAGTGGACCGTTGGCGGCAAGGACTTTGAGCGCTTCACCCTGCGGTTTCCGTTTTCGTGGAAACGCCAGCGACGGCTGTTTGACCGCTACACAGAACTGCAACGCCGGGTCGGCCTGAAACGCAAGATCCCCGACGGGCTGATACCGCATCTGGGTAGCCAATGGTGGTGCCTGACCCGCCAAACCCTGTCAGCAATCTTGCAAGACCCCAAACGCCCCCGGTATGATCGTTACTTCAATCGCGTCTGGATCCCCGATGAAAGCTATTTCCAAACCTTGGCGCGGCTTTACACGACCAGCATCGAAAGCCGGTCCCTGACCCTGTCAAAGTTCGATATCCAGGGCAAACCCCACATTTTCTATGATGACCACCTACAGCTTTTACGCCGGTCCGATTGCTTTGTTGCGCGCAAGATCTGGCCCAAGGCGGGCCGCCTTTATGCAACGTTCCTGACGCCTCACCCCGATAGAGAACAGCAGGCGGCCCCGAATCCCGCAAAAATTGACCGCCTGTTCGCAAAGGCCGCCGAAAGGCGCGCAAAGGGCCGACCGGGTCTTTATATGCAAAGCCGTTTTCCGCTGAAAGATCGCGAAAATGGCAAAACCCCAACGCCCTATTCGATGTTTCAAGGATTCACCGACCTGTTTGAAAACTTTGATGGGTGGTTGACAAAATATACGGGCGCACAGGTGCATGGTCATCTATTTGGCCCAACGCACGCCGAATTTTCAAATGGAGAAACGATTGCAACGGGCGGCCTGTCAAACGTGGCGACACTGCGCGATTATAACCCCCGCGCATTTTTGACCAACCTGATCTGGAACAACCGCGGCGAACGGCAGTGTTTCATGTTCAGCCCGCGCGATACGCAAGCGATAAACTGGTTCACCGCCACCGATCCGAATGCGCAAATCTCGGTCATTTCCGGGGCGTGGGCGCTGCCATTATTTCGCTCGAACCAGGATTTCTCGGCCATCCGCCGCGATGCTGCACGTTTGCAACAGATCGAAATCGATCATTTGGCAATACTGCGGACAATGTATGTCAAGGCTCGGGTGCGGATCTGGACGTTGGCCGAGTTCATTGAAAACCCGATGGAGCATCTGCAAACCATCCTCAACGAAATCAACCCCGCCACCGCCCGTGCTTTGGCCGAGGTGCCGCGCATGGTCGATTTGACCGGTTTTGGTCAATTCCTGCAGAATCTGAAAAATCAGGGCATGCAGCCCCGTCTGATGGGTGATTTTTCCGCAACGCATGATCGGTGGCCCAATATACCGCGCCAAGAGCGCCCCTACCTGATAAAGTGATCCATGATGCGCCGTTTTGAGACGTTCGTTATGTTCGCGGAAATGCGCACCGGCTCCAATCTTCTTGAATCTTGCCTGAATGCGCTACCGGGTGTCACCTGCCATGGTGAAGCGTTCAACCCCGCATTGATCGGGTATCCGAATCGCGGCGATCTGCTGGGCGTTAGCCTTGCCGCGCGCGACGCCGACCCATTCGCCCTGTTGACGCGGATCAAGGCCGCGCCCGGTCTGAACGGGTTTCGATATTTTCACAATCACGACCCACGCATTCTGCAAACGCTGCTGGATGACCCACGCTGCGCCAAGATCATTCTGACCCGCAACCCGATTGAAAGCTATGTCAGTCTGAAAATCGCGCGGTCAACCGGCCAGTGGAAACTAGGCGATGCCCGACACCGCAAGCAAGCCCTTGCTGACTTTGATAGTGATGAGTTTGAAAACCACCTAAGCAGCCTGGAGGCATTTCAAACAAATTTGCTCCATGCCCTTCAGACCAGCGGCCAGACCGCCTTTTATCTCGACTATGATGACATCCGTGATCTGAAAGTGCTGAACGGTCTTGCCCGGTTTTTAGGCGTTGAGGCTGCGCTGGAGGCCATACCCGGCACCATGGTGCCGCAAAACCCCGAAGAACTGGCACAAAAGGTTCGTAATTTTAACCAGATGGAAACTTCGCTGGCCCGGCTTGACCGTTTCAATCTGTCGCGCCTGCCAAATTTTGAACCGCGTCGCGGCCCCTCGGTACCCGGATTTATCGCTAGCAAGGGGGCGGGGCTTTTATATATGCCGGTTCGCCCCGGGCAGGATATCGCCCTGCGCGAATGGCTTGCCCTGCTGGGCGACGGCGGACTGGAAGAGGGATTTTCCCAAAAAACCCTGCGCCAGTGGAAACGTGCCCACCCGGGGCACCGCAGCTTTACGGTGCTGCGCCATCCGCTATTGCGCGCGCATCTGGCATTTTCCTGGGTTCTGGCCCGCCCCGGTCAGGCCGACACCCGTGCGATTTTACGCAAGACCTACAAGGTTCCCATCCCTGCAGACGAAAAGATTGGCGGGATGGATGTCACCGAATTCAGCGCGGCCTTTCTGGCATTTCTAAGGTTTCTAAAGCCCAACGTCAACGGTCAGACCAGTCTGCGCATTGATCCCATCTGGGCCAGCCAAACGGCAATACTCCACGGTTTTTCGCAGTTTGCGTCGCCCGATATGATTATGCGCGAAACCGATATCATCACCGATCTGGCATACTTGGCGAAAGTCGTTGGTGTGGCAGCACCGCGTTTCACCCCCAAAGACGAAACCGGTCTGCCTTATCCGCTTGGCGCGATTTATGATGAGACGTTAGAATCGGCCGCGCGCGCAGCCTACCTGCGCGATTATATCACATTTGGCTTTGCGGCGTGGCGGCCCTGACAGGTCTCAGGCCATTTGCATGCCGTGTGCCTCGGTCAATACAGCGTGAAGCGCTGCGGGGTCCACGTTTGCACGCAGCTTGGTACAAACCTCGGCATTGCGCATGGTTCGCGATACCAATGCCAACGCCTTGAGATGTTCAACGCCCGAATCCTCGGGGGCGAACAGCGCAAACACCAAATCGACGGGCTGGCGGTCAACCGCGTCAAAATCAAGCGGTCGTTCCAAGCGCAAAAACACAGCCACGACCTTATCCAAGCCATGCAACCGCGCGTGAGGCAGCGCCACCCCGTGGCCAACGCCAGTCGGGCCAAGGCTTTCACGCTCTTGTAGCGCATCAACCGTCTGCGCGACATTCAGCCCGTAGGCTGAATGCGCGATCTCTGCGAGGTCTTGAAACAAGCGCTTCTTGCTCGTGACGTGGGCCAGCACCTTTACGGCTTGTGGCTGGAGCAGGTTCGAAAGATTCATTCGTCCTTACTTTTCCGCGCCCGTTCCCAGACGCTTACTTGCTGTTTCGCGGGTCTATCCAACCCACGTTGCCATCATCGCGACGATGAACAACGTTCACCCCGCCATGTTTTTCATTGCGGAACACCAAAAGCGGCGCCCCCAACAACTCCATCTGCATCACAGCCTCCCCAACCGAGAGCGTGGCGACATTTGTCTCCATCTCGGCCACGATTATCGGGGCCAGGCTGTCAGAGTCCGATTCCGTTGCTTCGTTGTCATCTGCGGCGAGCACATACATGCCTGCGGACCCGAATTCAACCGGTGCCAGCCGCACCCGGTGGTGATCTTTCAGCCGCCGCTTATGGCGGCGCATCTGTTTGTCCATCTTTTCGCGGCAGGATTCGAATGCGGCATACACCTCACCGGCACGACCCGCCGCCGTGGCGGTCAATCCGGTCGATAAATGTACCGTCGCCTCGCAGACATATTCATGCGCATTGCGCGAAAAGACCACCATGGCATCCGTTGGGCGCTGAGAATATTTCTCGACCGTTTCGCTTAGCTCGGATTTCACATGAGTCTGCAGCGCATCACCCACGTCAAGCTGTTTTCCGCTGATCTGGTACCGCATGGCTTCTCCTTCAAAAGATGGACCCGCCCCAGCCATGCACGGCTGGGGTGAAGGTCCGGTTAAATTCGGGGATATAAAACAATGCCCTGCGCCAAGGCGAGGTTGACCGATGGTCGATCAACTGCAGTTTTTCGACAAGGGGACAAAGTTTACTCATTTGTCTCATTTGGGTACGGATTTCGCAGGGTGTCAACGGCTAGCTTAAAGAACCCTGTGCCTGTTTTGTGGATGTCTGCCTTAACCGAAACGAAACCCCTCACCCAAATAGACCCGGCGCACATTTTCATCACGCACCACCTCATCTGTCGTGCCAGACATCAACACATGACCATCATGCAAGATATAGGCACGATCCACGATTTCCAGCGTTTCGCGAACATTATGATCGGTGATCAGCACGCCGATGCCGCGTAACTTCAGTTGCGTGACCAGGGCGCGGATTTCTGCCACCGCGATCGGGTCCACGCCGGCAAAGGGCTCGTCCAGCAGCAGATATTTCGGGTCTGCGGCCAAACAGCGCGCAATCTCGACCCGTCGCCGCTCTCCGCCTGACAGGGCCAGTGCCGGGGCCTGACGCAGATGCGCTATCGAAAAATCACCCAGCAGCTCTTCCAATCGCTCACGCCGCTTGTGCCGGTCCGGCACAGCAATCTCCAGCACCGCCAGAATATTATTCTCAACCGACAGCCCGCGAAAAATGGAGGCTTCTTGCGGCAGATAGCCTATTCCAAGCCGTGCACGGCGATACATCGGCAAGGCCGTCACATCGCGCCCGTCAATCAAAACCTTGCCCGAATCCGGGGTGATAAGCCCGGCGATGTTGTAAAAGCAGGTCGTTTTGCCCGACCCGTTCGGCCCCAAAAGGGCCACCACCTCGCCCCGCGCCAAATGCAACGTGACATCACGGATGACCAGCCGCTTGCGAAAACTTTTGTGCAGCCCCTGAACATGCAGACCGTCAGCCGCCCCCGCGACCTGCGAAGAAGAAGTATCGGCCATCACTTGCCACCGGGTTGCAAGATGGTGCGCACGCGGCCATCCATCGCACCGGTGCCGGTTTTCAGATCTACGGTCAGTTTTTCCCCTGACATGACGTTCTGACCCTGTGTCAGCAGCACGTCACCCGTCAAAACGATCTGTCCGCTGGCAATGGTATAGACCGCCTCGCGCGCCTCGGCGGCCTCTGTTGCATTGACCAGCGTCACCCCCCCCGAGGCGAAAAGCCGTTCGATCCTGGACTGACCATCCGCGCCGTATTCGATTCTTACGGTGGCTGCGGACAGCCGCATTTCACCCTGCCCCACCACCACATTACCGGTAAAGGTAGCGCTGCCATCGGCCTGGTTGACCCCCAGACTATCCGCCGTAACCTCAACCGGGGCAGTCGTATCGGCGCGGATGCCGCCAAAGTTAATCTGCTGCGCCGCAGCGCCCAGCGGCACCACAATCAACGCGACAGCAAACATCAGGGGGCGGATTAGCGCAGGCATAATATCCTCATTCCTCGGGTCGATATATCAGCTTCACGCCATCGTTGAAAACCAGAACGTGGGTAGCGCCACCATCCGCCGACGATAGACGCATGGAACCCGCCGTCAACGTGCCAAAAGGGGTCGTTGCATCAACCGGCCCCGGCGCGGTCAGAAGGGAACGGTCAGTCGCGGCTTGCAGATCGGCCGTCTTGACCGAATAACCGGTCGACGTAGACAAGACTACAGCCTTTGAAAAGCTGATGAGTCCAGCCGCAGGGTCGATCCGCCCACTAGCCGAAGCCAGTTCAGCCTTCAACCCCGATGGCGTTTCCAGATGGGCAACCATGGCATGGGCGACGGCCCCGCCTTGCCCGTCAGGATCAGGCGTTGCGGTTTCGGCGGTTACGGTAAGGGCGCCACCGTCTTCGGTCACGCCGGCATATTCGGGCGCCGTCAGGCGCGGTTCGCGCGCGAGGTCTGCAACATCGACATCCGCATAGGGGATCGCATCAGACGGATCGACCTTGCCGGAAAACATGAACAGCGTCGACAACAGCACCAGAGCAGCCAGCGGCAAGGCAATCTTGGCCCATGCCACCAGCCGCGAATGGATGTTGTCATGACCGCGCATCAAACCACCCCGGCACGCAGGCAATCATGGATATGCAAGATCCCGCAAGGCACGCCACCGGCGTCAGGCGCCACCACGAACAGGCTGGTGATCTTGCGTTCATTCATCGCGGCCACCGCTTTTTCCGCCAGGGCACCGGGCTCGATGGTGCGGGGGGCGTGGGTCATCACCTCGGCGGCGGTATGCGATAACAGACCCTCCATATGGCGGCGCAGGTCACCATCGGTGATGACCCCGACCAGCGCACCCGCGCCGTCAGTCACGCCCACCACGCCAAAGCCCTTTTGGCTGATCTCCAACAACGCGTCGCCCATCGGGGTGGATTGGCTGACCAAGGGCAGATCGTCGTGCATCAGATCACCCACCTTTGCCAGCCGCGCCCCCAGCTTGCCCCCGGGGTGGAACGTGCGAAAATGCTCAGGCGTGAATTTTCGATGCTCCATCAACGCCACGGCCAAGGCATCACCCAGCGCCAGTGTCATCGTGGTTGATGTCGTCGGCACCACGCCGGTGCCACAGGCCTCGGCCGCCTGAGGTAGCACGATCGCCACATCCGCCTGCCGCAGCAAGGTGCTGCCCGCCCGACCGGCAACCCCGATCAGCGGGATGGAAAAACGTTTGCAATGGGCAACGATGTCAGAAAGCTCGGGCGTCTCGCCCGAGTTTGACAGCACCAGCGCCACGTCATCGCGCGTGACCATACCCAGATCGCCGTGGCTGGCCTCGGCAGGGTGAACAAACTGCGCCGGTGTCCCGGTCGAGGCCAGAGTCGCCGTGATCTTGCGCCCGACATGGCCCGATTTACCCATGCCCGACACGATCACCCGGCCCTTCGCGGCCAGGATCACCTGCACTGCCGTGGCAAACGACCCGTCCAACGATTGCGCCAGCGCCTTCAGCCCCTCCGCCTCGATCCCGATCACGCGGCGGGCGGTTTCCAGAAACTCAGTGGTGGAAAATGTCATTCGGTTCATCCCAGCCCATCAGGTCCAACTGCGCCCGGGCAGGCAAAAAGTCAAAACACGCCTGCGCCAGCGCCGTGCGGTCTTCGCGTAAAAGCCGCTTTTGCAGCTCTTCCATCAATCTGTGCAGATAAAGCACGTCTGATGCCGCATAATCCATCTGCGCCTGCGTCAGTTTGGCTGCGCCCCAATCCGAGGTTTGCTGCTGTTTGGAAACATCGACCCCGACCAGATCCTGAAGCAGGTATTTCAACCCATGCCGGTCCGTAAAGGTGCGCACCATTTTTGAGGCAATCTTGGTGCAAAACACTGGTGCCGTCACCACACCAAAGGCATTGTAAAGCGCTGCAAGATCAAAGCGGGCAAAATGAAACAGCTTTGTCACCGCAGGGTCGGCCATCAACGCACAAAGATTGGGCGCCGCCTTCTGCCCCTTGGCGATCTGCACCAGATGCGCATCGCCATCGCCCGCTGATAGCTGCACCACGCACAGCCGGTCACGGCGCGGATCAAGGCCCATCGTTTCCGTATCAACAGCCACCACAGGCCCCAATCGAAGCCCATCGGGCAAATCATTCTTGTGCAGATGGATCGTCATCTAACCCCCTAACTGGTGCAAGTGTCTGGCGCCCGGAAGATATTTCACGCATTTCACGAAAACTCCGAAACTGACCTAACCCCTAATTATTGTGATATGTTTTCCACGTTTAGCGGAACATGCCCCGTAAGGGCAACGACAATCCACCCCATCGCGAAGGGCAAGGCGCAATGGCCAGACGCAACAGGTGCGACGCCATGTCCCTTCTGGCCGCAAGATTATTTCTTTGTCGTAGCGAAAATATTCGCTAAGCTGAATGTCAAACAGATCCCATCAAGCCATTTAGCCAGATCGGAGTGCTGATGATGACCCCAGCCCGCAAAATCGCCGCGTATGTCATCGCGGCCACTCTGGGGGTTGGATCATTATCAGCCCAGACCGCGCAAGAGCCGCCCGCGACCAGCCTTGCCCAGGCAGCACATGGCACAGACCCGGTCAAAAAGGCCACGGCCGACCACTCCAAATTCGAGATCCTGAAACAGGATTTCAAATCCGGCCCCGAGGTAACGGCCGCCTGCCTGTCGTGCCACACAGAGGCCTCCAATCAGGTGATGCATTCGATCCACTGGAAATGGGAATACGAAAACCCCACGACCGGGCAGGTGCTGGGAAAATCCAAGGTACTGAACTCTTTCTGCGGTAACGTCGCCAGCAATGAGACGCGCTGCACGTCGTGCCACGCGGGTTACGGCTGGACCGATGTGCGCCAACCGATGCCCGATCAGCCAGACCGCGTTGATTGTCTGGTTTGCCACGACAAATCTGGCCAATACACCAAACAAGACAACCTTGCCGGCAACCCGCCACTTGCACCGGTTGCCGCAAAGGCCAAGACGATCACCGGCGCAGATGCCTGGGCGGTGGATCTGGCCAAGGCGGCACTATCCGTCGGGCCGCCGCCGGGGCGCGAAAACTGCGGCTCGTGCCACTTTTACGGCGGTGGCGGCGACAATGTGAAACATGGTGACCTGTCGTCGGCGCTGGTAAGCCCCACGCCACATGTTGATGTGCATATGTCAAAAGACGGCGCCAACATGACCTGTTCGTCTTGCCACGTCAGTGACAAGCACATCTTTACCGGATCACGCTTTGAAACCAACGTCACCGACCCCCACGCTGACCGCAAGCCGGGCGCGTCGCGCGATGTGGCCAGTTGCAGCGCGTGCCATTCTGAAAAGCCGCACAAGAAAACATCGGTCGTAGGGCTAAAGCTGAATGACCACACCGACCGTGTTGCCTGCCAAACCTGCCACATTCCCGATTTTGCCAAGGGCGGCGTCGCGACAAAAACCGTCTGGGACTGGTCCACCGCCGGGCAGTTGAAAGACGGCAAGCCTTACAGCGAGGAAAATTTTACCCAGTCTGATGGCAGAATCCTGCACACCTATCTGTCCACCAAGGGCGATTTTGAGTGGGGTGAAAACGTGGTCCCCGCCTATGAGTGGTTTGGTGGCACCGTTCGCTATGTGATGGCAGGCGAGGAAATCAACCCAAACCAGATTGTCGTGATCAACAAGGTTGAAGGCGATGCGGCCGACCCCAAGTCGCGGATCTTCCCGTTCAAGCGCATGGAAGGGCGTCAAGCGTATGACAAAAAGCTGAATACCCTGGTGTTCAACAATGTCTACGGCCCCATGACGGACACGGCACTTTGGACCAACTTTGACTGGACGAAATCGATTCAGGCCGGAATGGAATACGCGGGCCTGCCCTATTCGGGTGAATTTGATTTCGTTGACACCCAGATGTATTGGCCAATCACCCACATGGTTGCCCCCGCTGATGAGGCGCTGAAGTGCGGTAGCTGTCATACCGAAAACGGGCGGATGGCCAACATCGCCGGCATCTATGTGCCGGGCGCAGGTCTGGGCATGGGCGGCAAGCTGGGTCTGATGGTGTTTTTGATGGCGGTTCTGGGTGCTGGCGGGCATGGCCTGTTGCGCCTCTTGCGGGTGCGCAAAAACGGAGGGGCAGATCATGGCTGAGCGTTTCGTCAAGGTTTACACGCGGTTCAACCGGATCTGGCACTGGTCGCAGGTAGCGTCAATTTTCCTGCTGCTGTTTACGGGCGCGCGGATGATGGGGCTGCATCAGATCGGGCCATTCGGGCTATCGGTCACGGTACACACGCTGGTCGCGCTGGCGCTATTGCTGCTATGGGCGTTTGCCACGTTCTGGCTATTCACCACCGAGGCGTGGAAGCAGTTCATCCCCACCAGAAACGGCCTGCGCCAAGTGCTGCGTTACTATGCCTGGGGGATATTTCGCGGCGAGGCGCATCCCTATCACAAACAGTATCAACGACGCCATAACCCCCTACAGTTATTGTCTTATCTGGCGCTTAAACTGGTTCTTTTTCCCGCCATATGGATGACGGGCCTTGCCTATCTGACATACGGATTTTGGGGCAAATCCGATACCGGCGCTGTTTGGTTGACAGGTATCGCCAATCTGCACACCCTGGCCGCCTTTGCCATTGCCAGTTTTGTTGTGATCCACGTCTATCTGCTAACCATCGGGCATGGTTTTCGCGAAAACGTCCGCCCGATGATTACGGGCTTTGAAAAAGTTGAAGTCTCGCCCGAAGCCGAGGCCTATTTCGAGGCGGAAAAACCCGAACGCCTGAAAGGATGACAACGGGGCGACGGTTTCACGAACTGATCGCCACTATCCTAAAAGAGCCGCCAATTCGCAGGCCTACCAAGCCGGCACTTTGGCCTCTACGGCTTGACGATCAGGGCTGCGTACGTTGCGATCAGGAAAATGGCCGACAAGCAAAGCCCTGAACGGTGCACATGCGGCGCATGCGGATGCCTCCGGCGGGAGTATTTGCCCAAAGAAAAGCCGCGGTCAGCGCCAGTCGAAAAAGCCGGCAGGCGCCCGGGAAAGAAGTTCGCGCGCCAGTTCCTGGCCCATGTTTGCGGCATCATGCACGCTGGCGCGCCCTTCGGCGGTAAGCGATTCAGAGCCGTCAGGGCGCAATATCTCGCCGCGCAGCCAGACGGTGTCACCCTCCAGCACCGCAAGCCCGGCGATCGGGGTTTCGCACGATCCGTCAAGCTCGGTCAGGAAGGCGCGTTCGGCGGCAAGGCGGTGACCGGTGGGGCCATGGTGAATGGCCGCCAGAAGGGATTGGGCGCGGGGATCGCCTTCGCGCCGCTCGATCCCGATGCAACCTTGGGCGACGGCGGGCAACATTTCGGTCACCTCGATCGCAGAGCGTGCAACATGGGCCATGCCCAGACGGTTCAGCCCGGCCATGGCCAGAAAGGTAGCGACGGCCACCCCGTCGTCCAGTTTCTTTAGCCGGGTCTGCACGTTGCCGCGAAACTCGACCAGTTTCAGGTCGGGGCGGCGGTTGGCCAGTTGCGCGCGCCGCCGCAGGCTGGACGACCCCACCACCGCGCCCTGCGGCAGATCGGCCAGTTGTGCCACGCCGGGCGACACGAAGGCATCGCGCACATCTTCGCGCGGCAGATAGCAATCCAGAAGCAGGCCCACCGGTTGCACGGTTGGCATGTCTTTCATCGAGTGCACGGCAATGTCGATCTCGCCTGTCAGCATTGCCTCTTCGATTTCCTTGGTGAACAGGCCCTTGCCGCCGATTTCCTTTAGCGGCCGATCCAGAACCCTGTCGCCGGTGGTCTTGATCACCACGATTTCAAACGCATCCTCCGGCAGGCCATGCGCGTCCATCAGGCGGGTACGGGTCTCAAACGCCTGGGCCAGCGCCAACGGGCTGCCACGGGTGCCAATCTTGAGGGTGTCGCGGGGGGAGGGCATATGTTTCATGCCCCCCGAATACCCGCGTCAAATGGCCCGCGCAAGCCGCACAACGCTTGACATCACGCCGCAGGCCGCGATGAAGGGGCAAGTCAAGGAGATAGCCATGAGTGTAGCGACCGAAAAGACCATCCTGCGCGCCCTGCGCGGCGAGACCCTGCCCACGCCTCCAGTGTGGATGATGCGGCAGGCGGGCCGTTACCTGCCCGAGTATCGTGCGACCCGCGCAAAGGCAGGGGATTTTCTGTCGCTGTGCTACAACTCTGAGCTGGCCGCCGAGGTGACGTTGCAGCCGATCCGCCGGTTCGGGTTTGACGCCTCGATCCTGTTTGCGGATATTTTGTTGTTGCCGCAAGCGCTTGGCGCGGATCTGTGGTTTGAAACCGGTGAAGGGCCGCGGCTTTCGACCATCACCGACCCCGAGGGCCTGCGCGCGCTGAAGGGCAAGGATGACATCCACGCCCATCTGGCGCCCATCTATGAAACGGTGCGAATTTTGACGCGTGAATTGCCGCGGGAAACCGCGTTGATCGGTTTTGCCGGGGCGCCCTGGACCGTGGCCACCTATATGATAGCCGGGCGCGGCACAAAGGATCAGGGGCCGGCGCATGCGCTGAAGGCGGCAGACCGGGCGACATTTACCGCACTGATTGATCTTTTGACCGAGGCCACCATCGAATACCTGTCCGAGCAGGTCAAAGCCGGGGCCGAGGTGATCAAGCTGTTCGATTCATGGGCGGGCAGCCTCAAGGGGCAGGACTTTACCGATTTTGCCCTAAAGCCGACCGCAAGAATCATTTCCGAGCTAAAGCGCCGCCACCCCGGCCTGCCGATCATCGCCTTCCCGCGCGAGGCGGGCGACGGCTATATCGGCTTTGCCAAGGCAACCGGCGCCGATTGCGTGGCGATCGACAATTCAGTCGCACCGGAATGGGCGGCCCAGCATGTCCAGGTTGATGGCTGCGTGCAAGGCAACCTTGCGCCGGGGCATATGGTGACCGGCGGGCAAGCCCTGATCGACGAGACGCGCCACGTCGTCAAAGCCTTCTCGAAAGGGCCGCATATCTTCAACCTTGGTCACGGGATCACACCCGACGCCAACCCCGACAACGTGGCGCTGATGATTGAAACGATCCGCAACGGCTAGAGCTGGGGCGCAGATCCCAGCCGTAAAAGGTGGGCCTTGGCCCACCTTTTTTCACGCCGCGGGTCAGGCTTTCGGTTTTCCCTTGGGCTTGCCTGCGGGTTTGCTGGCCGGTTTGGCAAACTTGGCCGCTGGCTTCGCCCCGAACTTGGCGGCGGGTTTTGCGCCGGGCTTGCCGAATTTGCCCGCAGGCTTGCCCGCCGGTTTAGCCCAGGGCTTGGCACCCGGTTTGGTAGGGGCTTCGGAATAGGCCGCATCCCGCGGCGTGCGGGGGCTGCGTTCCGGCGCACTCAGCGGGTCAAAATTGCTGCCCTTGCGGTGCGGTTTCTTGCCGTCAGCGGCCTCAGGCGCGCTAGGGGCGTATGGCTTTTTTTCAGCGTAGGCGGATTTCTCGCCATACGCCTTCTTTTCACCGTAGGCGGGTTTCTCGCCATATGCCTTCTTTTCACCGTAGGCGGGTTTCTCGCCATATGCCTTCTTTTCACCGTAGGCGGGTTTCTCGCCGTAGGGTCTTTTCTCAGCGTAGGCAGGCTTATCATCATACGCGCGTTTGGGGGCAGGTTTGCGGCCCTGCATCGGGCGTGGGGCGCTATGGGCCTCGGTGCCGACGGGGGCCTTGTCCATCACGCTTACCGCGATGCCGTCCTCCAGTTCGCGCTTGGGGCCGATTGCCGCCAGAAAGCGGGTGCCGGCATCAGCATGGATCTGCACGAGGGTGCGTTCTTCCTGAACCCGGATCGCGCCGATATCGCGGCGCGACAGATCGCCCGCGCGGCACAGCATCGGCAGCAGCCAACGTGGATCGGCACGCCCCTCTTGCCCGATCGAAAGCGTGACCCAAAGGCTTTCGCCAAACTCGGCCCGTTCGCGCGGCTTTGGGCCGTCGACACCCACCACCGACAGATCTTCGGGGGCCGAGCGTTGCGCCATATACTGACGCACCACCGCCACCGCCAGCGCCTCGGCGTCATAGGTGTCCATCAGCCGCGCAACCAGCGCGGATTCGTCACCGCTGACCGGATTGGTCAACACCGGATCGGCCAAAAGCCGTTCCACATCGCGCGCCGACACCTCATCCGCCGAGGGCGCGCTGACCCAATTCGCGTTGATCTGCGCCAGGGCCAACAGGCGTTCGGCCTTTTTGCGGGCGTTAAAAGGCACGATCAGCGCTGAAACACCCTTGGCCCCTGCCCGCCCGGTCCGGCCCGAACGGTGCAACAGCGCCTCGCGGTTTACCGGCAAATCTGCGTGAACCACCAATTCCAGCCCCGGCAGGTCGATCCCGCGCGCGGCCACGTCGGTCGCAATACAAACCCGCGCCCGGCCATCGCGCATCGCTTGCAGCGCGTGCGAGCGTTCTGCCTGCGACAACTCGCCCGACAGCGCCACCACCTGAAAGCCACGGTTCAAAAACCGCGTCGTCAAATGTGTGACCATCGCCCGGGTTGAGCAAAACACCAACGCCGTCTTGGCCTCATAATACCGCAAGACATTGACGATCGCATTTTCACGATCAGAGTTTTCAACCAAAAGCGCGCGATATTCGATGTCAGAATGCTGTTCGCGCGCGGCGATGGTGGAAATACGCTGCGCATCGCGCTGAAATGTGCCTGCCAGTCGCGCAATTTCCTTGGAAACCGTGGCCGAGAACATCAACGTGCGGCGATCTTTGGGCGCGCCGGACAGGATAAATTCCAGATCCTCGCGGAACCCCAGATCAAGCATTTCATCGGCCTCGTCCAGCACCGCGACATTCAGCGCCGAAAGGTCCAGCGCGTGGCGGCGCATATGGTCGCAGATCCGCCCAGGCGTACCCACGACGATATGGGCGCCCCGTTCCAAAGCCCGGCGTTCAGCGCGCGCATCCATACCGCCGACACAGGCAGCAATCACCGCGCCGGTGGGGGCGTAAAGCCACTCCAACTCGCGTTTGACCTGCATCGCCAATTCGCGCGTGGGCGCAATGATGATGGCGCGCGGGCTATCGGCCGGGCCAAAGCGACGCTGATCACCCAACAGCCCCGCCGCCATCGCCAACCCGAAGGCCACCGTCTTGCCCGACCCGGTCTGCGCCGATACCAGCAGGTCGGCTGCGGCCAGCGCCGGGTCAAGTACCGCCGCCTGCACCGGGGTGAGGCTTTCATAGCCCTTCGCCGTCAGCGCTTGGGCCATGGCGTCATGCACGCCGTCAAACTGGGTCATCAGAGGTCTTTCTTCGGCAAGGCCCGGGCACGGGCGGGAACCGCGCCCCTTAACCGGAAACGCGGGTCCTGTATAGCGTAAAGCGCCAGTTTAGGGAATGCGGGCCTTGGCCACCGGCCGGGGCGCGACAAACCCAGTATCGTTTTCGCGCTGCAGCGGTGAATGAGTATTTTTGCCAAAAAAAAGCCAGAGGGGGGATCAACAAAGCATCAGACCCATTTCACCACGGGCGGCAGGCTCATCAGGACGGCGTTGGCATCATGCCCTGTTTCAAGTCCGAATTTGGTACCCCGGTCGTAGACAAGGTTATATTCAGCGTAAAGCCCACGGTGCACCAGTTGGGCGTCCTTATCCGCCTCGGTCCAGGGCGTGTCCCGCCGGATTTCGGTGGGGGGGATGAAGGCGGGAAGGAAGGCGCGGCCGACATCCTGGGTAAAGGCGAAATCGGCCTCCCAATCACCGGTGTTGAGGTCATCGTAAAAGATGCCACCGACACCACGCGCCCGGCCCCGGTGCGGCACGAAAAAGTATTCGTCCGCCCATGCCTTGAAACGCGGATAGTAGTCAGGCGCATGGGCATCACAGGCCGCCTGCATCCGGGCGTGAAAATGCGCCGTATCCTTGGGGTATTCGATACAGGGGTTCAGGTCGGCCCCGCCCCCGAACCACCAGGCGCCGGGGGTCCAGAACATCCGGGTGTTCATATGCACTGCGGGGGTATGCGGGTTTTGCATATGCGCAACCAGGCTGATCCCCGAGGCCCAGAAACGTGGGTCCGCCGCCATCCCCGGCACACCGCGCGCGGTCATCGTGCGTTGCGCGCGCTCGCCCAAGACCCCGTGCACGGTCGAAACATTGACGCCGACCTTCTCGAACACCCGGCCGCCACGCATCACGCTCATCACGCCGCCGCCGGCGTCGGTGCCATCTTCGGCGGCGCGCTTCGTCGGGGTCACATCGAACCGCCCCGCCGGAAGCGCGGCAAAAGGTCCAGTCTGCTGCGTATCCTCCAGCGCCTCGAAACGCGCCACGATCTGGTCGCGCAACGTATTGAACCATGCGCTTGCGCGGGTCTTGCGGTCGGTAAAATCCTCTGGCATCTTCGCCCTCTTTGCTAATCCTCTGCGCAACCTATCAGCCTGCGCTACCAGCGGGAATTGCGTTTTGCGCCGCCCGCCCTATGTTACTATGGCAAACCCCGTCCGAGGTTCCTCATGCTGCGCCTGTTATCTGCCGCCCTGATCTTGTCACTTGCGGCCTGTGGCACCCCACAAGAACGCTGCATCAACACCGCCACGCGTGAACTGCACACCATCGAGCGCCTCCTGAGCGAAGTCGAAGGCAACCTCGCGCGCGGCTACGCCTGGGAAGAATACGAGATCACCCGAAGCCATTGGGTGCGCTGCGGACCCATCGTCCCCTCCCACGTGGACAAGAACGGCAAACATATTACCCCCAGACCGCGGATGTGCCTTGAAGACTATACTGATACCCTGCGCCGCCGCGTCGCGATCGACCCGGCATCCGAAAAACGCAAGCGTGACGGTCTGATTGCCAAGCGCGCCGAACTGACGCGAACCGCCAAGGCACAGATCGCACAGTGCCAGGCGCTCTACCCGGAATAATCACCCCCGGCTTTTGTTTGGTCAAAATACTCCCGCCGGAGGCTCCGCCCCCCGGCAACACGCGTTGCGCTCAGAATGCAGGCACCGGCACCGCGTCCATCAGCCCCCGTCCGCCATCAATGGTCAGGATCTGTCCCGTCATAAACCCCGCCCCGTCCGAGGCCAGAAACCGTACCGCTTCAACAACCTCATGCGCCGCCGCGATGCGGTGCATTGGCGTGCCCTCGGCAATCGAGTCGCGCCAATCGGTGTTACCCTTCAGCACCGCCTGAAGACTGGCACTCATTACCGATCCGATAGCGACGCCGTTCACCCGGATACCCTGCGGCGCCAGCGCAACGGCAAGGCTGCGCGTGGCCTGATCTTGCGCTGCACATGCGATGGAATACGCCAGCAGTTCAGGCTGGGTGCGGGTCGCGGCAATCGACGACATGTTGATGATGGAGCCGATCTGTTGCCCTGTGCGGTCGTCCTTCTCAGCCTGGGTGATCATCCGTTTGGCGGTCATCTGACTTAACCTCAAGCCGGCCATCATGTTTTGCCGCAACATCGCCTCCAGCACCGCCTCATCGGTAGAAAGCGGGTCCACAGTCGCAAAACTGCGCGCGGCATTGACCAGAATATCGACCCGGTCAAAGGCATCGATCGTGGCCGACAACAAATTGGCCAGCGTCAGTTTCTGGCACAGATCGCCCGAAAAATACCGTAACGTGCCGTCATCGGTACTGCTGTTACCAACCTCATCGGCCAGCTTGGCTTCGTCGATATCGGCGAACATCACATTGGCGCCGCGATTGGCAAAGTGACGTGCGATGGCAAGACCGATGCCATGCGCGGCGCCGGTAACAATCGCGGTTTTGCCCGAAATGGAAAGTGACATGGAACCTCTGGCGTTGAAAAGCCTGCTGGCGTTGATTCTGGTGGAACGTTAGCCGATTTCACCCATGCGGGCGACCCGCCGCTCCGACAATCGGCTTCGTCGCGCGCATCACCTTGAAGGCGCCATCGCCCGCAACCTCGGCAACCTCATGAAATGCGGCGCGCAGGGCGGCCTCATAGGGCAGATGGCGGTTGGCCACCATCCAAAGCGTACCCGAAAGCGACAGCATCCCCCCGGCTGCGCGAATGAAAGCGGCCCCCAAGGCAGGGTCCGCGGCGCGTGCGGTGTGGAATGGCGGGTTCATCACCACCGCGCCAAAGCGCGCTTCGGGCTGAAACTGCGTCGCATCGGCCCAATGGAAATGCGCACGCGGATCGTTGATATTGGCGCGCGCGCAGGCCAGCGCGGCGTGATCGGCCTCAATCAGATGCAGCTCATCCACGCCGTCACGTTTCAAAACCTCGGCAGAAAGCCAGCCCCAACCCGCACCCAGATCCGCCACCCGTCCCGGCAGTTTGGCGGGCAAAGCGGCGGCCAGCAACATCGACCCGCGGTCCACGTTATCTGCCGAAAACACCCCCGGCAGGGTGATGAACCCCGGCGCGGGGTGCAAGGGCTGCGCCTGCCATTCGGCCAGTGCCCCGGACGTGGCCGCAAAGGAAAACACCTTGCCATGCGCTTTTGATATCGGGTCCGACACCGGGCCAGCGGCGCGCAAACCCTTCAAGACGCTGTCAATTCCGTCGGTTTTGGCGCCATCCACCCAGATCGGGCCGCCGGGGCGCACGCGGGTTGCCGCCTCGTGTAGCAGCGCGCGCGCCTCGGATTTGGAGCGCGGCAGAAACACCACCGCAGCGGCATAAGGCCCGGCGGGTTCAGGCGCGACCGCATAGCCCTGGGCGGCAAAGGCGTCATGATCGGGGCGAAACCCCTGAACAACGCGCACCCGATCTTTCGGCAAATCGCCAAGATCGGTTTCGCCCCGCGGGCTGAAAACGGCGATCTCACCCACGGCGGGCAACGCATCGGGCGCTTGCAGCGCAAGGGAAAGGCGGGGATGGCTCATGGTGCGGCGGGCCGGGGCCCTATTCCTTTTCCATCGTGCATTGCAGCGGATGCTGATGGCGACGGGCGAAATCCATCACCTGCGCCACTTTGGTTTCCGCCACCTCATGCGAGAAAACGCCGACCACCGCCAGCCCCCTCTTGTGCACCGTCAGCATTATTTCAAACGCCTGCGCATGGTTGAGACCAAAGAACCGCTCCAGAATATGCACCACGAATTCCATGGGCGTGTAATCGTCGTTCAGCAGCAGCACCTTATATAGCGGCGGGCGCTGTGTCTTTGGTTTGGTCTTGGTGGCAACCCCCAGATCGCCCTCGGGGTCGTCCTTGCGGTCGGCCATCATTTGGGGCGGTTGAAACACGGGGGTAGGCTCCTTAACGGGAATCGGGGGTGGCGGTTGCTGGGAATATAGGCCCGTCGTCGTATATGAAAAGGCCTTGACGCGGTAAATGCCCATCGCCGTTGCCCTCGCCCGCGTTTGACTGCAAAAAAGGCGACGAAGGGGACATTCGATGCTGACCACCATTGCCTTTGATGCTGACGATACGCTTTGGCACAACGAGCGTTTCTTTCAAATAACCCAGACCCGCTTTGCCGCCCTGCTGGCGGACCACGCCGCACCTGAACATCTGGCCGCGCGTCTTTTGGCGGCCGAGCAGCGCAATATCGGCCGTTACGGCTTTGGCGTGAAGGGCTTTGTGCTGTCGATGATCGAAACCGCGATAGAGGTGACCGATTCTCGCGTGCCGGCCAGCGTGATCGGCGCGCTGGTCGAGGCGGGGCACCAGATGCTGGCGCATCCGATTGAGCTGCTGCCCCATGCCCGCGAAACAATTACCGCGCTGGCGGGGCGCTATCGGCTTTTGGTCATCACCAAAGGCGATCTGCTGGATCAGGAACGCAAGCTGGCGCAATCGGGCCTTGGCGATCTGTTCGACGGGGTCGAGATTGTCTCGGACAAGACCGCCGATGTTTACGCGGCGCTCTTTGCCCGCCACGGCACCGGGGCAGCCGAGGGGCTGATGGTGGGCAACTCGCTAAGATCCGATGTGTTGCCGATGCTGACTGCGGGCGGCTGGGGCGTTCATGTGCCGCATGATCTGACCTTTGCGCTGGAACATGCCGAGCCCCCGCTGGGCCACCCCCGTTTCGCAACAATCACTGACCTTGGCGCACTATCTGACGTGTTAAGCCGGATACCGGATTGACAGATGATCTGGTGGGCATTGCGCGATGCCCCCCTTCATCTTGTTAGTTGCGTGAAAGACGCAATGAAACGCCTTGAAATAATGTTATTTTCACCGCGCAAATCCCGTGCTAGGCTGACCAAGAGCAATAAGCCCCACCAAAAAACGGGGCGCTGAGGCAGAAAAAGGGCGAGAACCGTGACCACGCTGACGCGCTGGGTCCGTTACGGGCTATTAACACTTATTCTTTTCATTGCACCGATTCTGGCGCAGGCCGCCCCCTATGCGGCGCTGGTGATGGATGCGCGCACCGGCGAGGTGCTGTATTCAACCAACGCCGACACAAGGCTGCACCCGGCCTCGCTGACAAAGATGATGACGCTTTACATCACTTTCGAGGCGATTGAACGGGGCGAAATCAGCCTTGATACGATGGTGACAGTCTCAAAAAACGCGGCATCAGAGCCACCCTCGAAACTGGGTCTTCGGGCCGGTCAAAAGATTGCCGTGCGCTACCTTATTCGCGCCGCGGCAATCAAATCCGCCAACGATGCTGCAACCGCGCTGGGCGATCATATCGGTGGTGATGAGGCGCATTTTGCCGCACGCATGAACCGCACCGCCAAAGCGCTGGGAATGAAAAACACCACCTTCAAAAACGCCAACGGCCTCACCCGCGAGGGACACCGCTCAACAGCGCGCGACATGACTGTGCTGGGGCGGCGCCTGTTTTACGATTTCCCCCAATATTACAACATCTTTTCGCGCCGCACCGCAGATGCCGGCATGGCAAAAGTGGCAAACACCAACCGCCGCTTTCTAAGTGCCTATGAAGGCGCCGACGGGATCAAGACAGGCTATACCAATCCTGCCGGGTTCAACCTTACGGCCTCGGCAAAGCGGGGCAACAAACGCATCATTGCAACCATTTTTGGCGGCACCTCTACCGCACAACGCAACGCCAAAATGGCCGAATTGCTGGATATCGGCTTTGGCCGCGCACCGGGTCGGGTGAAAGAAGACAAACCCGCCGCCCCGCAATACCTGGCCGAGGCCACCTCGGAACCAGCGCAAAATACTGCCGGCGCCAGTGGCAAGACAATCCGCCTTGTTGCCGCCCCCTCACGCAGCCCGCGCCCGTTGATGCGTCCCGGCGCACAGCGGCCTGATGCCGATGCAATCGCGTTTGCGGTTGCCGCAGCGGTCGCAGCACAGATCACACCCGTTCCCGCCACTGCCGCCGTCATCCCAGACACGGCGCCGATCCCCGCTGCACTGCAACTTGCCAGCGCAGACACGCCACGCCCGCTTCCCGCCCCGGTCCGGCCTACGGCCATCGCCAACACGGCCCTCGCAGAAATCGCCCCTGATACGCCTGACTTTGCGCAGGCCACCGCACCCCAACCTGAAACGCTGCACCTCGCCAAGGTTGCGGCCGCAGAACTTGCCTCCGCCAACGAAGAAGACCTCTACGCAGAGGGCGACCGCGACGACCCCGCCTTTGGCAGCCAGTTCCTGCAATCCACCACACCGCAGCCTGAAACATTGGCTCTGACCGAAAGCGTGGCCCCCCGCGCGCGCCCCGAAACGCTGATCCTCGCCTCGCTCACCCCCGAGGCCCCCGGCCCGCGCGAAGAACCCGAAGTGATCGCCCGCGTCTCGTCTTCGGGCGGCCGTCACTGGGGCATCTCCCTGGGGAAATACAACTCGCAATATCAGGCCGAACGGCAACTGCTGCAAACCGCACTGATGGAAAGCGATACTTTGGGCGATGCGCTGCGCAAGGTGGCCAAACGCAAGACCGGATTTGAGGCAAACTTTGTCGGGATGAACCGCGACACCGCCGATCTCGCCTGCCGCCGCCTCCACGCGCGCAACGCAGATTGCACGGTAATAGGCCCCTGATCACCGGGCGCTGTGCCGCCGCTTTTTTTTGGCTGAAATACTCCCGCCGGAGGCTCCCGCCCCAGCCATCTGCCCGCCCTCAGGGTTTGGGCCGCTCATCCCATTCGGTTGAGAGTATCCGCTCGCTGTCGCCCTTGGGGTCGTCATACTGCCGCCCCTTAAGCGCCCAAAAGAACGCGACCAGACCAATACCGCCCATGAACAGCGAAATCGGGATCAGATAGACCAGTGTTATCATTTTGCCCCTGCCCCCTTACTTCAAACGCAGCGAATTCAGTGACACCGTAATGGATGACAGCGACATCGCCAAGGCCGCAGCCAGTGGCGTCGCCAGGCCCACCAGCGCGATCGGCACCGCCACGACGTTGTAAAGAAACGAGATCGAGAAGTTTTCCTTGATCCGCCGGCGCGCTTTCACGGCCACGCGCACCGCCTCGGCCACCGGGGCCAGATCCTGCCCCAAAAGCACGATATCCGAGGCCGTGCGCGCCGCATCCAGCGCCGATGCCGGCGAAACCGATACATGCGCACCAGCCAATGCGGCGGTGTCGTTCAGACCGTCGCCCACCATCAGTACCTTGGCGCCCGCCGCCGTCAGATCAGCAACCAGCGCCGCCTTTTCGGCAGGCAGCACACCCGCACGCCAGTCCCGGATACCCAGGCGCGTGGCAAGGGCCAAAACCGCCCCCTCCACATCGCCCGATACCAGATGCACGGCCTTGCCTTGCGCCAGAAACTTTGCCACCGCCTCTTCGGCCCCGGGGCGCAGCCGGTCGGCGAACCGCACAGACTGGGGCGCCTCGCCCCCAATCTTGAGATGCGTGGCCGTGACCGCACCGGGCACAGCACCCAGCCAATCCGCCCGACCCAACCGTACCATAACGCCATTTAGCCGCCCCTCGATGCCGTGGCCCGGCACCTCGCGCAGATCCGTCACCCCCGCCGGCACAACGCCAGCAGCCCGCGCGGCCTCGGCCAGCGCCCGCGCCAGGGGATGCGACGACCCCTCTGCCAGCGCCGCCGCCACCGCTAGATCACGGGGCGAAAGATCGGTCAGGTTTTCAGGCTCGGGCGTGCCCATGGTCAGGGTGCCGGTCTTGTCAAACACCACGGCATCGACCTCAGCCAGACGTTCCAGCGCGGTGCCGTCCTTGATCAACAGCCCCGCGCGAAACAGCTTGCCGCTGGCGGCAGTCACCACCGCAGGCACCGCCAGCCCCAGCGCACAAGGACAGGTGATGATCAGGACCGCAGCCGAAATATTCACCGCAAAGCGCACATCGCCGCCGGTCTTCCACATCCAGAATCCGAAGGCCGTGAAGGACAGCAAATGCACCAGCGGCGAATAAAGCCGCGCCGCCCGTTCAGCAAGCGAGGTGTATTTGTTCTTGGCACTTTCCGCCGTGGCAACCAGATCGGCCATGCGGTGCAGCGAACTGTCACGGCCCGCCGCGGTTACGCGCAGCGTCAGCGGGCCGGTCAGATTGACCTCACCCGTCGAAAGCGCCTCGCCCGGCCCGGCCCGGACGGGCAGGCTTTCCCCCGTCAGCAGGGATCGGTCCAATTCGCTGGTGCCCTCGGTCACGATACCGTCGGCGGGTACACGGGCACCGGGGCGCACGCGAACACTATCGCCCACAACCAGATCGCCCACCGGCACCACAACCTCGGCCCCGTCTTTCAGCAGCGTCGCACGCGGCACTTCCAGCGCGGCCAGCTCTTCAGCGGCAGACCGGGCCACGGCGCGGGTGCGGTAATCCAGATAGCGGCCGACCAGCAGGAAGAAGGTCAGCATCACAGCCGCATCGAAATAGGCGTGATGACCGTGCTGCATCGTCTCATAAACGGAAATGCCCGAGGCCAGAATAATCGCAAGCGAGATGGGCACATCCATCCCCAGCCGCCCCGCCCGCAGCGACTGCCAGGCGCTGATGAAAAACGGCTGGCCCGCAAAGGCCACCGTGGGCAGCGCAATCGCCGCCGAAATCCAGTGGAAAAGGTCGCGCGTGGTTGATTCTGCCCCGGCCCAAACGGCAACCGACAGCAGCATGATATTCATCATCGCAAAGCCCGACACGCCAATCCGCATCAAGATATCGCGGCCCCGTTTGTCAGCCTCGGTCGCTGACAGCATGCCCGCGTCCAGCTCATGGGCCTCATAGCCGATCCGGGCCAGGCAGGCGATCAGATCGTCGGCGGTAATACCCGGCGCCGCCTCGACGCTGACCCGTTTCAGGGTCAGGTTCACGCGGGCAGACTGCACCCC
>NZ_JBLJBV010000050.1:0-22589 GCF_047638075.1 Phaeovulum sp. | reverse complement strand
GGGCCAGAGTTGATGTCGTTGCCCGGCAGCACGCCGTAGCGGTCATAGTTGGTCAAGATGACGACCGGCAGATAGCCTTGCAGGAATGGCTGCTGGTCGATGCCCCATTTGATCACGCCGTCCTTGATGGCCTTGACGATATTTTCGCCAAGATCGAAGGTGCCAAAGTAGATCGCCCCGGCCATGCCGTTTTCTTCCAGCGCCAGAATGGTCGGGTCTGCGCTGGTCGGCCCAAGCGTCAACACCGCGTCAGTATCGGGGTTGGCGTTCAGATAGGCCATCACGCGGTTCTTGATTTCGGCGGGGTCCTGGCCGCTGTCGATCATCTGGCTGCCCAGTTCGACCCCCAGCCCATCGGCAAAGCCCTGGCACCGCGCAACCGTCGAGGCCGAAGCGACCAGGTGGTTCACGCAAAGAAAGCTTTCGATGCCGTCTTTCTTGGCACGTTTTCCGGCCGCAACACCGGCATCATATTCGGGCTGGCCTACAAACATCAGCGCACCGGCGGCATGGGCCTGTTCTGGTGTGCCGGCGTTGATGATGATGACGTCAATGCCCGCATCGACGGCATTTTTGATCGGACCGGACAGGACATTTGCATCAACCATCGTGGTGATGATGCCGTCCGGGTTTGAGGCTGCGGCCTGTTCGATGATCCGCGCCATATCGGCAAGGTCGCCAGAGGGCGGGTTGCGGTATTCGACCTCGACCCCCAGCTGATCCGAGGCGAGCGCGATGGCGTTCTTGATGGTGTTCCACCAAGAGTCGCTATCAGGTGCGTGGCTGATCAGCACATAGCGTTCGCCCTCGGCGGCGGCGGGGTTTGCGGCGATGATTGGCGCGGCGGCGGCCAACGCGGCAAACGCGATTGATCCCAGAAGTTTCTTCATTGTTACCTCCCTATGGTTTCGTCGGGGCGGGTGCGATTCCTGAGTCGCCTCCGCCCTGCGCGAGAATTCAAACACGGATCGACGCACATTGCAACCGGTTGCAAAGAGGTTCGTATTATTGCACACTCATATGGCTTGGCGTAGAGATCGCGCGGAAATGGCGGCCAAGGCTGCCTGCCGGGTGATGCAACAGTATGGTAGACCGATAATGGCCGTCACCCTGAAAGATGTCGCGTTGCGTGCGGGTGTTTCACGTTCAGCCGTGTCGCGCACCTTTACCAAGGGGGCGTCGGTTTCACCGATGACGCGCCAAAAGGTGGAAACGGCCGCAAACGAGCTGGGCTATACCCCCAGTGCGCTTGCCTCTGCCCTTAGCACCGGGCGGACCAAGCTGATCGGGCTGGTGTCGAACAACTTTCACAACCCGGTTTTTCTAGAGGTTTTTGACCTGTTTACCCGTGGTTTGCAAAACCGTGAACTGCGCCCGCTGCTGGTCAATCTGACCGATAGCAACGACCCCGAAGCCTCGGTCAGGATGCTGCGGCAGTATTCGGTTGACGGGGTGATTGTGGCGTCGTCGACGCTGCGGCCCAGTTTTGCCAAGGCATTCAAGAATGCCGGGATGCCGGTGGTTCATTCTTTCGGGCGGCGCATGGCGGTGGCAGATGTGCATACGGTCGGTATCGACAATGTCGACTGTGGCCGGATGGCTGCGCGCAGCCTGTTGGCGCGGGGCTATGCCCGCGTGGCCTTTTTGGGCGGTCCGGCAACGGCGACCTCGACCCAGGACCGGCAGGCGGGGTTTTTGGCGGAACTGGCGCAGCACCCGCACATTGCCGTCACCAGCAGCTTTGCCGCGGGCTATGCCTTTGAGGCGGGTCGCGCCGAAATGCAGCGCCTGTTGGCAGAGGGCCCCCCGGCAGAGGCCTATTTCTGCGGCGATGATGTGCTGTCGATCGGCGCACTTAGTGCCGTGCGCGATGCGGGCCTGTTGGTGCCGGGCGATGTGGGGATCCTGGGGTTGAACGATATGGAGATGGCGGGCTGGGCCAATATCAACCTGACCACGATTCACCAACCGATCCAGGACATCATCAACGCCTCGATCGAGTTGGTCGTGGCCACGATGGCGCAGCCCGACCGTGACCCCGAGGTGCGGATCTTCCCCTGCCGGATCATTGAGCGGGGCACGCTGCGCCCCGCCCTCTGATTGTCTTAGCGAAACATCGGCGGGCGCGCATCGACCCATTTGCCGTCAGCCTTGCCGCTTTCGGCCACAGCCTGCACCGCCGCCATTGACCACAGCCCGTCTTCGGCGCGGGGGTAAAGATCGGCGGCCGGATCCATGTCGCGGCCCTGTTTTCGCGCAAGGATCGCCTCGGACAGGTCGGTGTAGATATTGGCAAAGGCCAGCGGCATGCCCTCGGCATGGCCGATGGTAACGCGGCTGCTGCGGTCGGCCTCGGGGCTAAGACCGGCTTCGCCGCGTTCAATCACCTGCAACCGTTGGCCAAGTGGCATCCAGAACAGTTGGTTGGGCTGTTCTTGTGACCAGCGCAGACCACCCTTTTCGCCAAACACCTGCAAGGTCAGCCCGTGCTGGCGCCCGATCGCCACCGATGAGGTCCAAAGCCGCCCGACGGTGCCCCCCGACATGCGGAAATTCACCATCGCGTCGTCTTCCAACACGCGCGAGGGGATGCACGACACCGTGTCAGCCGACAGCTTTGTCACCGTCTGGTTGGCGACAAAACCGGCCATGTGCAGCGCATGGATGCCGCAATCGGCAAACTGCGCCGAGACACCGGCCTGCGCCGGGTCATAGCGCCAGCGAACGCGCGGGTTGTCGGCGTCGGCGGCGTCGGCGTGGTGACCGTGGGAAAATTCGGCCTTGATCAGACGGATCTGTCCCAGATCGCCGCGCGCCACCATCGCACGCATGTGCCGGACCAGCGAATAGCCGCTATAGCCGTAGTTGACCGCGCAAATCCGGCCGGTGGCCTGCGCGATTTTCACGATTTCTTCGCCTTCGTCGACGGTCATGGTCATCGGCTTTTCGCAAAGAACGTGAAAACCGGCCTCCAGATAGGCTTTGGTAATCTCAAAATGTGTCGCGTTCGGGGTGGCGACGGTGACCAGATCCACCCGGTCGTCGCGCGCCTTTTCGCCCGCCAGCATTTCGCGCCAGTCGCCATAAGACCGGTCTGCCGCCAGCCCCAGCCGCTGGCCATAGTCGCGCCCGGCCTCGGGGCGGTGGTCAAGCGCGCCGGCGACAAAGGAGAACAGGCCGTCCAGCCCTGACCCCAAGCGGTGCGCCGGGCCGATCTGGCTGCCTTCGCCGCCACCGATCATGCCCCAATTCAATTTGGTCATATGCCGATTCCTTTCAGTTGAAGCCAATGGATTCAAGGTATTGACGGTTTGCGCGCGCATCATCCAACGGGTTCACGTCAAGCGTGGGGTCACAGTCCTGCTCGACCGTGCACCAGCCCTGAAAGCCCGCATCCAAAAGCACCTGCCGGACGGCCGGAAAATCAACGTCGCCCTTGCCCAGATTGCAAAAGATGCCCTGGCCGCAAGCGTCATAGAACCCGGTGCCGTTGTCGATGACGCGGGCCTTTACCACGGGGTCGATGTCCTTGAAGTGCACATAGCTGATGCGCTGGATATGGCGGCGCATGAACGCCACCGGGTCAAACCCCGCGTAGGAATGATGCCCGGTATCAAAGCAGATTTTCAGGATGCTTTCGTCAACCTCGTCCAAGAGCCGTTCCAGCTCGGGTTCAAAATCCATGAAGCCGGCGGCGTGGGCGTGGATGCCGACGGTCAGGCCGTATTCCTCGCTGCCCATCTTTGCCACGGTTTTCAGACGGTCGCGGAAGGCGCCCCATTCGGCGGGGTCCATTTGTTCGGCCTTGTCCGCGCGCCCGGCGGTGGGCGCCCGGCGCGGCGAGATCGAATCAATCAACACCAGATGTTGCGCGCCGTGTGCCACCAGCGCCTTGCAGGTGCGCGTCGCCGCGTCCATCACCTCATCCCATGTTGCCGGGTCGTGAAAGGCGCGAAACACGACGCCGCCGATCAGTGTCAGGTCATGGTCGGCCAGCGCCTGACCCAGCACGGCGGGGTCTTCGGGCATGAAACCGATGGGGCCCAGCTCGATCCCTTTGTAACCGGCCTCGGTGCATTGTTTCAGCACCTGCTGCCAGGGCGGATTGCGCGGATCGTTGGCGAATTCGACGCCCCAGGAACAGGGGGCATTACCGATGCGGATGGTCATGGTGGTATACCTTTCAGGCTGAAGTGACGGTGTGCCAGCGTTTGTCGTGGGCAGAGGCAAGGGCGGCGGCCACCACGAGGCTGACCTCCAACCCATCGCGGAAGGTTGGCCAGACCGGCCGGCCGGTTTCAATGGCGGTCAGAAAATCGCGCGCCTCAATGATGATCTGGTCCTGATAGCCGGTGCCGTGGCCCGGCCCCTGACAAAAGGCGGCGTAGTCGGGGTGGGCGGGGCCGGTCAGGATGCGGGTGAAACCGCGTTTGGCCTCGGGGCCCTGCGCCTGATAAAGCCAGACCGAGTTTTGGTCTTCCTGGTCAAAGCGGATCGCGCCTTTGGTGCCGGTGATTTCATAGGCATAGCCCATTTTGCGCCCGGTTGCGATGCGGCTGAAATACATCTGCCCCATCGCCCCATTGGCAAAGGTGCACATCATCTGTGCGTGGTCATCATTGCCAACGCTTTCGGGGCCGTTTTGGCCGGGGCGGGTGGCGTGAACGGTTTCAACCTTGGCGACAAGTTCGGTGATCGGCCCCAGCAGGGCCAGCGCACAGTTGAGCATATGCGGCGCCAGATCGCCCATGGTGCCGCCCGCCATATCGCGGGTGCGCCAGTTCGCGGGGATGGCCGGGTCGGCCAGAAAATCCTCGGTATGTTCACCGCGAAACCACGTTATATCGCCAATGGCGCCCTCGGCTATCAACTGGCGCACGAACTGGGTTGCGGGGGTGCGCACATAGTTGAAGCCGACCATATTGACGACGCCTGCTGCCTTGGCGGCCGCAACCATCGCGCGGCTGTCATCGAGCGAGCCGCCCAGCGGTTTTTCGCAAAACACCGGCTTGCCGTGGGCAAAGGCTGCCTCGGCAATGGCGCGGTGGGTATCCTGGGGTGAGGCGATGATCACCGCCTCAACCTTCGGGTCGGCAATCATTTCGCGCCAGTCATGGGTGGCACGCGCAAAGCCGTAGGCGGTGCGGTAATGTTCGGCCGAGGCGGGGTTTGAGGCGCAGACCATTTCCAGACGCGGGCGCAGCGCGGTGTTGAACACGGCGCCAACCGCCGCCATCGCAACCGCATGCGCCTTGCCCATATATCCGCCGCCGACGATGCCTATGCCTATCTGGGTCATGTGTTCGCGCCTTTTCGACTCTGATGTTGCAACCGGTTGCAATATGTTTAGCCGGGGCTATAATGTCACGCAAGGGGCAAGCTGAACTTTCGCCAAAACCCACCCAACCGCACCGAGGAAAAAAGATGAGTGTCAAACCGAAAACGGTCCGCCTGACCACCGCGCAGGCCATCATCCGCTATCTGATGGCCCAGTATATCAACATCGACGGCGTTGAGACGCGAATCTGCGGCGGTGGCTTTGGGATTTTCGGGCATGGCAATGTGCCCTGTCTGGGTGAGGCGCTGTATGCGGTGCGTGATTCGTTCCCGCTTTACCGGGGCCAGAACGAACAGGGCATGGGCTTTGCCGCGGCGGCCTATGCGAAATACCACCTGCGCCAGCGTTTCATGTTTTGCACCGCATCGGCGGGGCCGGGCACGACGAACCTGCTGACTTCGGCAGCCCTTGCCCATGCCAACCGGTTGCCGGTGCTGATGCTGTGCGGCGATGCCTTTGTCACCCGCCTGCCGGACCCGGTGCTGCAACAGTTGGAGCATTTCGGCAACCCGACGGTGGGGGTGAACGATGCGTTCAAGGCGGTGACGCGCTATTGGGACCGCATCACCCACCCCGCGCAGATCATCCAGTCGCTGCCTGCCGCGTTGGCCACGATGCTGGACCCGGCCGATTGCGGGCCGGCCTTTATTGCGCTGCCGCAAGATGTGCAGGGCTGGGCGTTCGACTATCCCGAATCGCTGTTTGAAAAGCGCGTTCACCGGATCCGCCGACAGACCCCTGACGCGGATGAGATCGCCGCGGCCGCCGATGCGCTGCGCGCCGCCAAACGGCCGATGATCATTGCCGGGGGCGGGGTTCAGTATTCCCGCGCCACGGCCGAGCTGACCGCCTTTGCCAAGGCGCACGCCATTCCCGTTGTCGAGACAATCGCGGGGCGCGCCAACCTGCTGGCGGATCATCCGCTGAATATCGGGCCGATCGGCACGACCGGGTCCGATAGCGCCAACACCATTGCGGGGCAGGCGGATGTGATCCTGGCCGTTGGTACCCGGCTGCAAGACTTCACCACCGGTTCCTGGACGGCGTTTGCCCAAGATGCGAAGCTGGTTTCGCTGAACGCGGCGCGCCATGATGCGGGCAAGCATCTTTCCCTGCCGGTTGTGGGCGATGCAAAGCTGGGGCTGGTGGCGCTGGGGCAGGCGCTTGGTAGCCACCGCGCCCCCGCGCCCTGGGTTGATGCCGCGCAAAAAGAGCGCGCGGATTGGGACAGCTATGTTGCCGCGAATGTGGCCCATGGCAACCGGCCCAATTCCTACGCGCAGGCCATCGGCGTGGTGAATGCGCTTTGCGACCCGCGTGACCGTATCGTCACCGCAGCGGGGGGCTTGCCCGCCGAGGTGGTTGCCAACTGGCGCACCCTGGGTATTGGCACCGTTGATGTCGAATTCGGCTTTTCGTGCATGGGGTATGAAATTGCGGGGGGCTGGGGCGCCCGCATCGCGCAGTCTGAAAATGAACCCGACCGCGATACGATCGTGTTTGTCGGGGATGGGTCCTATCTGCTGATGAACTCGGACATCTATTCGGCGGCGCTGACGGGTAAAAAGCTGATCGTACTGGTGCTGGATAATGGCGGCTTTGCGGTCATCAACAAGCTGCAAAACAACACCGGCAATGAAAGCTTCAACAACCTGATCGCGGATTGCCCCACCATCCCCACGCCGTTCACGGTTGACTTTGCGGCCCATGCCGCCGCCTTGGGGGCAGATACCGAAACAGTGTCTAACCCCGCCGAATTGGCCGAGGCGTTTACCCGCGCGAGGGCCAACCCCCGCACCTGCGTGATCGTGATGAAGGTGGACCCCTATGAGGGGTGGACCACCCGTGGCCATGCCTGGTGGGAGGTGGGCACCCCCGAGGTTTCCGACAGCAAAAAGGTGCGCGACGCCCATGCCGAATGGGAAGCAGGCCGGGCAGATCAACGGGTGGGTGTGTGATGGAAAATCTGGCACGCCTGAAGGGGGGCAACTTTTTGGTTGTCGGCCGCGCGGGAATGGATTTCTACCCCGATCCGCCGGGCACCCGAACCGAGGACGGCACCCGTTTTGTGGCCTGTCTGGGCGGCTCTTCGGCCAATATCGCGGTGGCGATCACCCGGCAGGGCGGGCAGGCGGCGTTGCTTACGCGGGTTGCGGATGATGCCATCGGGCGGTTTTGCCTGAACCAGTTGGATCACTACGGCGTCGGGCGCACCCATGTAACCCCGGTTGGCGGCGAGGCGCGCAATTCGCTGTCGGTTGTCGAAACGCGGCTTGAGGACCATCAGTCGGTCATCTACCGCAATGGCGCTGCCGATTTTGAAATGACCCTGGCCGATGTAGAGGCGGTGGATTATGCGCCCTATTCGGCGCTGATCACCACCGGCACCGTGCTGGCGGCGGAACCGTCGCGCAGCGCCGCGTTCCGGGCCTTTGATCTGGCGCGCAAGGCGGGTCTGCCGCTGATCTTTGATGTGGATTACCGCCCCTATTCCTGGCCCTCGGCCGAGGTTGCCGCAGAGGTTTATTCGCGGGCCAGTGCGCTTTGCGATGTGATCGTGGGCAACGATGTCGAGTTTGGCTTTATCGCCGGCAGCTACGACAAGGGGCTAGAAAAGGCGCGGGCGCTGGCGGCCAGCAGCGCAAAGATTGTCGTCTACAAGATGGGCGAAAACGGCGCCATCACGATTACCCCCACCGGTGAGTTGCGCACCGGCATTTACCCGACAAAGGCGTTAAAGCCGACCGGCGCGGGTGACAGCTTTCTGGGGGGGCTGATCATGGCGCTTGTGGCGGGGCATGACCTGGAACAGGCGATCTTGCGCGGCTCGGCCTCGGCGGCGATCGTGGTGTCGCGGGTGGGTTGCGCGCCGGCGATGCCAACGGCCGCCGAACTGGATGAATTCATGGCGCGCAACGGCGTGCCAAGCACCGTTTGAAAGGATCACACCCGATGCATATTGCCCCCTATGACAACCACAACAAACCCATCGTCGATACCGATAACGATCTGGTGCCGCTGAACTATTTCAACATCGTCAAGCTTCGCCGGGGGGCGCATTTCGATTACCGCGTGCCGGGGTATGAAACCTGCGTCGTGCCCGCCACCGGCACCGTTACCGTTGAGGTGGCGGGCCAGACCTTTGCCGATATTGGCACCCGCACCGCCGATGTCTGGGACGGCGAACCCGAAGGCGTCTATGTGCCCACCGATACCGGAGCGCGCATCACCTGTCTGTCCGATAGTGCCGAAATCTTTGTGGCGGGCGCAAAATACGACCAGACGCTTGCCCCGTTCGCGGTGCGCGCCGATGCGATTGATCTGGTTCAATACGGCTCGGACGACACAAAGACGCACCGCAAGATCAAGCATATTCTGGGCGCCCAGCAGCATGACCGCGTGGGCCGGTTGCTGGTGTCAGAGCTGTTTACCGTGGGGCAGGGCGGTTGGTCGGGCTTTCCCAGCCACAAGCATGACACCGACCGTCTGCCCGACGAAACCCGCCATGATGAGACTTATAATTTCCGCTTCCGGCCGAATTACGGGTCCGGCCTGCAAATGCTGCAACGGGTCGATAATGAACCCGGCGATGCCTATCACATCGTCGATGGGTCAACGATGCTGATTGACAAGGGGTATCACCCCTGCGCCGTTCTGCCGGGGTATGAGATGTATTATTTCACCATCCTTGGCGGGCTTAGCCAGCGCAGCCTGAAGCAGTATTTTCAGCCCACACATGCCGCACAGCTGAAAACGATCCCGGGGATCATGGATATGATTGCGAAGTTCAAATGACGATTGCAACGCTATCAGAGGTGCTGCGACCCGCGCTGAAGGGTGGCTATGCCGTGGCCGGTCTGGTCACATTGGGGTGGGAGGATATGCGCGCCTATGTCATGGCCGCCGAGGCCGAAGGCGCGCCGGTGATCCTTCAGGCGGGCCCGTCGTGCCGCGCCCACACGCCGCTGCCGGTTCTGGGGGCGATGTTTCGCCATCTGGCCGATAGCGTCAGCGTGCCTGTCGTTGCCCATCTGGATCATGGCTATACCGCCGAGGAATGCCGCATCGCGGTGGACAGCGGCTTTACCTCGGTGATGTTTGACGGCTCTAAACACCCGTTGCAGCGCAATATTGACGAAACTGCCGCGATTGCGGAAATGGCGCATGCGGCGGGGGTTTCGTGCGAAGGCGAGATTGGCTTTGTGGGTTATTCGGGGGGGGCCGCATCCGCCGGGACAGACCCCGAAGAGGCTGCGCGCTTTGCCCGAGAGGCCGGGGTGGATGCGATGGCGATTTCGGTTGGCAATGTTCATTTGCAGACCGACCATGAGGGCGGCCTTGATGAGGCGCGGTTGCGCGCAATCGAGGCGTTGACGGATCTGCCGCTGGTCATTCACGGCGGGTCGGGGGTGCCGGTTGCGCAACGCACGGCGCTGGCGCGCGGGTCGGCGGTTTGCAAGTTCAACATAGGCACCGAACTGCGGATGGTCTTTGGCGCGGCGCTGCGGGCGGCGGTCAACGCGGACCCCGCGCGTTTCGACCGCATCGCGATTTTGCGCGAAACGCAGGATCCGGTGATGGCGGCGGCGCGTCAGGTAATCCGCGCGATCGGGCCGCACTAGGGGCTTAGGCCGCAAATCTTGCCGGTGTTTGAGGGCGCCCCTTTACAGGACATGATCATGCCGTGGGCCCGGCAAAGGCATGGAGGGCGGTGGAAAGCCTTGAAACCCGTCATGGGGGCCGTCTCTTCCTGTTCCTTGTCAATGCATCGCAACTGCAGTTTCTTCAAAGTCAGGAAATTCAATACGGACCCGCAGGCCGGGATTATTGTCGGCCAATAACAATTGTGCGCCATGAAGGTTGCAGATAGCGGCGACAAGGCTAAGCCCTAAACCGTTACCCTCGGACGTTCGGCTTTGTTCCAGCCGGTAAAGACGGCGCAGGACCTTTTCACGCTCATGCACAGGAATCCCCGGTCCGTTATCGGTGACACTGAGGATCACATGACCCGCATGGCGTGACAGATCAACCCGGATTGTTGAACCGATTGGAGTGTGGCGCAGGCTGTTTTCGATCAGATTCGCAAGAACCTGCGTTAAAAGATGTCTGTCCCCAAGGGCATTGAACGGTTTTGTGCCATTCGAGGTAAATTCGAGGCGATATCCCTTTTCTTCCGCGTTTGCCCCCAGAAAATCGACGACATCCTCTGCGATCCGTTGCAGATCAGTGGGGACAAAGCGGTCACGCACAGCGCCACCTTCAATCTGTGCCAGTTGCAGCAGCGCCTGAAACGTCTTTACGATGCGGTCCGTTTCAGACAGCGCCTGATCCAAAAGTGCGTCCTGACCTTCGCTAAGCACCGTCTTTGTCGTGATCTCGTCTAGAATAACCGCCACGCGCTGAATGGGCGTCTTCAGGTCATGGGCGATATCGGCAGAGATCTGGCGCATCGAGGCAATCAGCGCCTCTTGCGCGGTGGCCATGGTGTTGACGGCGGCGCTGATCGCGGTCAGGTCATCGCGGTCATGCGCCACAACCGACACGCGCGCAGCCAAGTGGCCTGCCGTCAACTCGCCCAGTGTTTTCTGAATTCCGTCGATGCGCCGCCGTGCATTTCGGGCAGTTAGCGCCCCCGCACCCGAGGCCAATAAAATCGTTGGCAGCAGGCCGATCAGAACCACGGACAAGATGATCTCGCCCAATTTCGTGACCTGTTCGCGGGTTTTGGCGACGGTCAACTGCCCTTTCCCCACGCGCTTGCCCTTGGCAAGATAGCTGGCCGAAATATCATCATGGCCCGCGCCGATTGCCTTTTCATCCAGGATGGTGAAGTCGTCGACCGTGGGAAGGCTATCAACATTGGCAATGATTGACCCGCGATCAGGAAGATAATGCAGGATCGTCAATTCCGGGTCGGTGATTTTCACGTCTTCATTCAGACGATCAATCAAGACATTCTGATCCTCAATTGCCTTGTAGGTATCAATGATTTGATCAATTTCATCTTCAAGGGTCGACTCAAAATTGGCCCGGATAACAAGGTAAGCGGTCGCAAAGCTGGCGGCCGAAGACAGGATCAATATCGCCAAAAACACGACCGTCAGCCGCAGCGGGGTAGAGCGTATGGGCCAAAGGCGCCTCATTCCGCGTCAATCCGGTAGCCGGAGCCGCGCACGGTTTCAATAATCTCCGTCTCAAACGGCTTATCGACCTTGCGGCGCAGGCGGCTGATATGGGTGTCGACGACATTGGTCATCGGGTCGAAATGAATGTCCCAGACCGCCTCCATCAGCATGGTGCGGGTCTGCACCCGGCCTTTGCGGCGCAGCAGATGCTCCAACAGTGCGAATTCGCGGGGCAAAAGGTCAATCAGCTGACCGCCGCGCGTCACTTTGCGGGTCAGCAGGTTCATTTCCAGATCGGCGGCTTTCAAGACCGTCGGCTCGTCTTGCATCTGCGGACGGCGCGCGAGGGCGGCAATGCGGGCGCTGAGTTCGCCAAAGGCAAAGGGTTTTATCAGATAGTCATCGCCGCCTGCATTCAGCCCCTCAATCCGGTCATCGACCCCGCCAAGCGAGGTCAGGAACAATACAGGCGTACGGTTTTTTGCACCGCGCAGTGTTTTTACCAGGCTGATCCCGTCGATACCGGGCAACATGCGGTCCACAATCAGCACATCGTAATTGCCGACACTGGCCTGCACCAAGCCTTCGGCGCCATTGGCGAACAGGTCCACGGAATGACCCTCCTCGCGCAAGCCTTCGGCGATATAGGCCCCGGTTTTTTTATCGTCTTCAATCACCAGAATTTTCATAGATCGCCTGTTGTCAGAAATCGGCGGAGCGATGCGCCCCGCCGATGAACCCTATAGGGATTTGGGCTCAGTTGCTTTTGCTTTCTTTTTCATCCTTGTCATCATCTGCGGGTGCGGCTTTGACCGAATTATCCGCCGGGTTGACCAGATGCTCGGTCACAGTGCCGTCGGGCATGACGATTTCGACCTCATACATGCCTGCATCGACACCATCCTCTTCAAAATCAGCGCTCATGGCCTTGCCACCGGTGCTTGTTTCCGCAGCACTCACTGCGGCTGAAAGCGAACCGGGGGCTGCCAAAAACGCCTGCGCTTCGGCGGGGCTGGTGTCAGCGGATGCCATTGTGACAGCACCGCCGAGAAGGCCGAGGGACATCAGGGCAGCCGAGCCCAGGGTCAAGATTGCGTTGCGTTTCATAGTTATCTCCTAGATTGCCGGGCGATCACCTTGTCGCCCCCGTGTATTCAACATAGGGGGGCGTATATGCGGCCGCGTGTCGGCAAGATTACAGATTTTCCATGTTTGGAATTGATGCTTTCGCGGCCTGAGAAGGGCGAAGGGCGGAGAGCTTTCACCCCCCGCCCCTTAATGTAGTATCACCATGGGTGGTGACGTCTGTTAATCCCGTCAGATAGGGGCCTGTTCCGCGTCAAAGCTCGCCTCGATGTCTGGCTGTTTCACCCGGCCCTTGATCGCCAGCTTGGCTGCAAGTGCCGCCAAAGCACCGATCACAATGGCGGTCGCAACGATCATCGCGCCGATCCCGATAGCGGCCAGCCCGCCCAATGCCGTCAAACTGAATGCGGCGATGCGGTAAATTCTTTTCATGATCAGACTCCTGTTTGCTCCAGGGATCAAACCTATGATTGGCAGATGACCCTTCCCCGACCGCCAGATTACAAATTATCCATATTCCGAAAACCCGCTGGAAACTGCTTACGCAAATGGGGATCAGCCTGTAGAAGCGACCTGCCGACACCCGATAAATCATTGGAAAACCACGATGAGTGATGCGACCACCCCTGTGAACAATGGCTGGTGGCAACGCGTTCAGCCGCTGCTGCCCTATTTTCTTACTGCGGCCCTGTTCGCGCTCGGGGCCTTTGCGCTTTATCATCTGCTTAAGCCAGTTGACCTGAAACAGGTGATGACGCAGGTGCGTGCGACGCCGCTGCACATCATCGTTCTGGCGTTGCTGGCCATGCTCACCGCCTATGCGGCCCTTGTTGGTTACGATTGGTCTGCGCTACGGTATCTTGGCAAAAAACTGCCCTTGCCGATTATCGTGACCGGCGGGTTCCTTGGATATGCCCTTGGCAATACCATCGGTGCCGGGCCGATCACTGGCGGCGCTGTGCGCTATCGCATCTATTCCGCTTTGGGCCTGACCGGATATGACATCGCGGCCATTGCGGTTTTCGGGTCGGTTGCGTTTGGCCTTGGCGCGTCGGTGATCGGCTTTGGCGCGCTGGCCTATCATCCCCATGCCTTGCAATCACTCACCTCCATCAGCCCCGTGGCGCTAAGATGGGGCGCTATTGCCGCACTTCTGGCCTCTCTTGCGCTGGTCGCAGGGCTAGGTCTGCGCAAGTCAGAGATTGCTATACGCGGCCACCGGTTCAAGGCACCCTCACTGCGCCTGATGGCCGGGCAGTTCCTGTTTACGGCGATTGATATCCTGATGGCCGCCACCGTGCTTTTCCTTTTGCTTCCCGCCAATGATCTTGGGTTTGCAACCTTCCTTGCGGTCTTTGCCGCCGCCATTTTTGCGGGCGTCGCAAGCCATGTACCCGGCGGCGTTGGGGTGTTTGAGACCGTTATCATCGCAGCGCTTCCCGCCTCGGTTCCGGTCGAGCAGGCCGCCGCGGGGTTGCTCCTCTATCGGCTGATCTACTATCTTGTGCCCTTCGCGCTGGCACTTGTTCTTTTGGCGGTCAGCGAATTTCATATGGCCAGCGGTAAAGTGCGATCCCCCGCGTTTCAGGCCCTTGCGCCGGTTTTTGGCGCGGTCAGTGCGGTTGTGCCGCTGGCCATGTCCGCCATGATTTTTGCATCTGGCGTTGTCATGCTTTTGTCATCACTGATCCCGTCTTCCAGCGATCTGGCCGATGAGTTGGAGCTTTTGCTTCCCTTGGGCTTCGTCGAGGGCGGCGCGCTTTTATCCAGCACGATTGGCGTGGCCTTGCTGGTCATCGCACATGGCATGTTACGGCGCGCAGAAGGCGCATATTGGCTGGCGATGCTGGCGCTTGGTGCGGGGATTGTCGCCTCATTGATGCAGGGTCTGGATTATGACCGCGCCGTGGTTTTGCTTGTCATGCTGGTTATCCTGATGCCGTGCAAGCGCGAGTTTTTCCGCAGCACGCGGCTCACACGAAGCCCGTTGTCGCTGCGCTGGCTGCTGCTGGTTGCCTCGGTCTTGATTGCGGCCATGGGTGTCCTTTTCTTTGCACACAAGGCAACCCCATTTAGCGCGGATCTGTGGTGGCAATTCGCGACCGATCAAGCGGCGCCCCGCGCATTGCGGGCGGGGCTTGTGGGGTCTGTTGTCGTCGCCGTTCTGATCTTGATCATGGCCCTACGTCCGCCCCGGATTACGGCCCAACTTGCCACCGCAGAAGAATTGGACCGCGCAAAGACGATTGTGGCGTCCCAGGCCAATCCCAACGCAAATTTCGTTCTGACCGGAGATAAATCAATCCTGTTCGCGGACAACGGGCGCGCCTTTCTGATGTACCGCGTGCAAGGGCGATCATGGATAGCCCTTGGCGACCCGGTTGGCGACCCAGAGGCCGCGGGCCAACTGGTGTGGGAATTTTATGATGCAGCGAACGCCGCAAATGGCCGCGCCGTCTTTTATGAGGTGTCTGCAACATACCTGCCCTTATGGGCCGAAATGGGGCTCGCGCTGCACAAGATGGGCGAAGAAGGGGTGGTTCCCCTTGACACATTCTCGCTTGACGGCAGCAATCGCAAAAAGCTGCGCGCCACCTATAACCGCGCGGGACGGGATGGGCTAAGTTTTCAGGTTCTTTCCGCCCCGGTTGATGACCCGACGCTGGCAACGATGCATGCAATCTCGGATCACTGGCTGGCAGATAAGAAAAGCAAGGAAAAGCAATTCTCGGTCGGGCGCTTTGATGCAGCGTATCTGCGCCGTTTTCCGATTGCGGTGGCCTATCATAATGGCCGCATGGTCGCTTTTGCCAACATCCTGACGACGGACCTGAAGGGCAAAGCCACGATTGATCTCATGCGCCATGTGGATGATGCGCCGTCGGGGCTGATGGAATATCTGTTCATCGCCATCATGCTGCATCTCAAGGCCGAAGGTTATGCCGCATTCAGTCTGGGAATGGCCCCGCTTTCGGGCCTTGAAACACGTCGCGGCAGCCGTTGGACAATGAAGCTGGCAGATCTGGTCTATCGTCACGGCAGGCATTTTTACAATTTTGAGGGGCTTCGTGCCTTCAAGAACAAATTTGACCCCGAGTGGCGCCCCAGGTTTCTGGCTGCACAGCCGCAGGCGAATATATTGGTCATCGCAGCCGACGCGGCAGCCCTTATAGCAGGTGGTTTACAGCCATCGTCAGCAGCCCTTTCTCGGGGTGCCGCAAAAGAAGCAGAACCAGCCTAAGCGGAACAATGAATGTAGCCCTTGGGCCTGATGGCGTTCACATAGAGCGGCCTTTCGACAGCAGCACATTATGCGCGAAGGGACTTGACACTTGCGTTGAGCATCATCATTTTCGTTTCAGCATCTTGAGTGGGGCTGACGCCCTCGCCAACCTGCCGTGACCCGGCAAGGTGGTTCCCGAAAGGGGATGCGGCCATGGTGGCAACCAACGGGTCGTAGAGTATGTCAGCCCTCCTCGCAATTACGGCGGAGGGTTTTTTCTTGGATAAAAGCATTTTGCAGGCTTATCGGGAAACCGATTATCTGGTCCATGCGACAAGGCCCTTTACCCTTCGTATAGATGAAGTTTGCGCCGAATGTGATACCTTGATGGACGCGCTCAGGGTTTCGACGGCGGCCTATGTTGCCGCGTGGAATCCATACAGCCAACGACGATCGAGTGCCGAAAATGCGCGCGCACAAAATGCTCTTGCTGCCGAACTGGCAGCGCATTGCATTTCGGTCCTTGATGGCGTTGGCACAGGCCGGATCGGCGGCTGGCCACCTGAGCCAAGCCTTTTCGCACTGGGCATCAGCCGCGACAAAGCCGTCAGCCTTGCTCGCAAATACCAGCAGAACGCCTTTGTGTGGATCGAGCGCAGCAAAGCGGCAGAGCTCGTTTTCAGCGCTTGGTAACAGTAACAAGAGCTTACCAGCGGCATTTGAATATCAGCTTGTGCGCCGCGGCACCCTGCCAAAAGCACTAAAGAGAGGAAGACTTGCAATGCAGAACATTACCGGCCTGTTCACATCCGAAAGCGTCTCGCATGGCCATCCCGACAAGATTTGCGACCAGATCAGTGACGCGATCCTGGATGCCTGCCTTGCAGAGGATCCGTATTCGCGCGTTGCCGTCGAAGTGGCAATCAAGGGTGATTTGCTTTGCATCCTGGGTGAGCTGACCACGCACGCAGCCATCAATACAGAGGCAATTGCGCGCCAGGTCTTGCGTGATATCGGCCACATTGATGCGCGCTGGGGTGTCGATGCTGACCGGATCAGGATTGTTGAGCAGTTATCAAAGCAATCTCGGGAAATCGGTGCGCGCGTTGATGCGGCCGATACGGGCGCCGGGGATCAGGGCCTGATGTTCGGCTTTGCCTGCAACGAAACCCCGGCCCTGATGCCCCTGCCCATAACGCTGGCACATGCCCTGATGGAGAAACACTGGCAGCTTCGCCAGTCAGAACATTGGGGGAAGATCCTCGGTCCGGATGCCAAGGCGCAGGTGACAGTTCGCTATGCCGACGGTCAGCCAGAGTGCATTTCTGCGATCGTGCTTTCGAGCCAGCATGCGGAGGAAATCAAGCTCGACGAACTGCGCTCATTGTTGAGAGATGAGATTATAAAGCCGGTTCTTGGCGCCCGCTTTCGACCCGACATCAGGTTGCATCTCAACCCTGCGGGGACGTTCATCTATGGTGGGCCTGTGGCCGATGCCGGGCTGACCGGGCGCAAGATTATCGTGGACACTTATGGTGGCATGGCGCGCCACGGGGGCGGCGCCTTTTCCGGTAAGGATGCCACAAAGGTTGACCGGTCCGCCGCGTATGCTGCGCGGCAGCTTGCTCGCGATGTCGTGGCGCGCAGCTGGGCCGATACCTGTGAGGTCCGTGTCGCCTACGCCATCGGGGAAGCGCGGCCCGTGGCAGTGGATTTCGAGACGTTCGGCACCGGGCGCGGCACACCACCTGCGCAACGCTACCGGGAATTGGGTGTCGATATCAACGAGGCGTTGCGCCCAGCCGCAATAATCAAGCGGTTGGATCTGCGCACACCGATATTTCGACAAACGGCTGCATTGGGTCATTTCGGCCGGCAGGGCCTGCCTTGGGAGGGCGCGCTGTTTTTGCCCCGAAAAGCAGCTACCGAGTCTGAATCTGTAATGTTTTGAGGACTGGACCATGCCCTTAACCAACGCACCGCTTTATTCGATTTATGCCGGCAACAAGGCATTCAAACCGTTCACCGAAGCCGAGGAAAAACGGATATTGGCAATCGTCGGAGAACAGTTTCCTTCGTTCACAACACTTCCTGCCCGAGGAATTTTCGAAGGCAAGGAACTTCCCACGTTGCTTATTCAAATAGCGAGCCACGACCGGGATGCGGTCGTGGCGACATGCCGAAAGCTGGGTCACACCCTGGGTCAACGGTGGATCGGCCTGTGCGAAGCTGGCCTCTACACATCCGTGCCGGTGACCTAAAGATATGTGCTATGAGGAGGTTTCGTAATGAACGCCCAAGCAAAGGCTCTGATTGAATTTGTCATCACGGAAGACAGGTCCATCCGAAACGTTGGCATCAACCGCATCAGACATGGCAAAGCGGATTGTTCTTTTGATGCAGATTCACAAAATTAAGACCGATTGGAACCTATTGCAGCGCGCGGACAGGCTTCTGCGCGGCGAACCCTTATCTGACCGGCGCGCGGCCCTCAGCCGGTCAAGAACCGAGATCGTGAGGGCCTAAAGCACCCCAACAATTACCAGCCCTGCAAAAGCACCGCTAACAACCAACATCAACCCAACCGCCAAAGACCCCAGGTCTTTGGCGTCTTTTGCCATTTGGGACCAATGCGGTGAAATACCGTCTGTCAGAACCTCTATGGCGGTGTTCAGGGCTTCGACAACCAGCACGAGGGAAAACAGAACCAGCATGACGCCCCAGTGCCAGGCGGCAGCGCCGCGCCACACAAACGCGACAGTAACGATGGCCGCAGCCGTTATTTCCAGCCGTGCCGCCGTCTCTGCCCATAGCCGTTTGAACCCCGCCAGCGAATAACCCGCAGCATCCACAATATGCAGCAATCCGCTGCGGGGTGGAACAACCGTGCGCTTGGTTTCTGGATCCTGCGCGGTCATCAGCTTTGCACCGGCCGGGTGCGGCAGTCATAGGTCAGGTTCAGGGACTCACTGCGGGCCGCGGTGGTTATATCCAGCAAACCTAGCACGCTGTGGAAAAAGTTGTCTTGGCTTACAGACTGGTTCGCAGCATCAGCCAGACAGGTTTCATCCATCGCCAATGCAGCGGCAAAATCATCATCCAGCCACATCACGAAGGGCACTCGCGTTTGCACGGCGGGCGCCATGAACCGCGGGGCGGCATGAAGGTACAGGCCGTTTTCCCCCAGTGATTCACCGTGGTCGGACATATACAGCATCGCGGGCAACACACGGTCAGACGCAGCCATCATATCAATGGCCTGAGACAGGACAAAATCGGTTTCCAGGATCGTATTGTCATAGGCATTCACAATCTGCTCTGGCGTACAGTCGGAAAATTGCGCGGTTTCACAGGCTGGTTGGAACAGGGCGCGTTCGGGCGCTACCCGCAGGTGATAGGCCGGGCCATGGCTACCGATCATGTGCAACACCAGCACGGTGTTTTGGGTGATTGTGTCCAGCCGATCCTGGATCAGCGGCAAGAACACCTCGTCCGTGCATTCGACGCTGCACGCATCGGGGTTCAACGCCGCATCGACCCGCTGCCAGCCTGTCCGGGTGGCGATGCGTTGGTCGCCTGTGTTGTTATCAAACCATTCCACTGCAAACCCCGCGTGATCCAAGACATCCAGCAAGTTTTCTTCGGCCAGAAATGCCGAGCGAGAATAATCGGCCTGCGGCAGGCGCGAGAACATGCAGGGCAGGGATACGGCCGTCGAGGTCCCGCACGAGGAGGCATCGCTGAAATTGATCACGTTCCGTGCGCGTAACCCCGGTGTCGTGTCTCGTTCGTAACCGTCCAGGCCAAAATTCTGCGCCCGCGCCGTTTCACCGACAAATACCACCAGCAGTACGGGTTGTTTTGCACCGGCAAGGGCCTGACCGGGGTGTGCGTCACGGCCCAAAGGGCGGGCGATCGGGTCGGGGCCACCCCATTCTTCGCGGGCAAACCGAACCGCCGCTACAACAGACGCACCGGGTTGATAGGCGCTGCTCAAATCATGGCGTTCGCGCAAGACCGCAGAAAACGCCTTGTAGTCGACGCCTAGCGCCCCAATCAACAGCGCAAGAGAAACCGTGATCCCCAGCGGCCAGCGCCATATCAGATGCCAAACCTTGGGCCTGCGCACCTTTGGCCAAAAGATCAACAGCGCGGGCAAGACACCAGTCAGCGCGATCTGGGCAAGTGCGCCGCCCGTCATCAGGTGACGCGATTCCGTGACCGTGGTTTCAAAAATGTTGCGCACCATGTCACGGTCGATCAACACGCCAAAGGTTCGTTCATAGTACTGGGCGCTGGCCGCGATGATAAGCAGCACCGCTGCCACCGGTTTTTGCAATCGCCACGGGCCCAGCAATTCCAAAAACAATATGGTAAGCGCCCAAAACGCCACGCCCATCAGGCCCTGTTGCAGGCGCGAATCCGGCAAGGCATCTACCACCCGCGCCCAAAAACCGGTGTTCAGCACGGCCATGATATAGCTGGCGATAATCAGGTTTAGCGTGGTGTGGCCAAGGGTTGGACGGGCAAGGCGCCAATGCGCGGCAGGTTTCGTGGCGGGGTCGGTCATGGGTCTTCCTGCAATAAGCGGTGTGGGCACCGGGGTGCCTCTGTGTGCAGGGGCATTCGCAGCACAAGTTTTCGCCAACCTTACAATCCGCGGCCCTTCCATAGATTTTTCTGTCGCCGCGCCCGCCTCCGTGCGCTATCCAGTGCCATGCGCCTGATGCTTGTCGAAGATACCGAAGATCTGGCCCGCTCCGTCCTGCGGTTTCTTCAGCGTGCCGGCCACGCTGTCGATCATGCCCCTGACGCCGCAACCGCGCAGGCCGCGCGGGATGTTGCGGAATATGCCTGTGTTATCCTTGATCTGGGTCTGCCGGATGGGTCCGGTTTGTCATTGCTGCGGGCATGGCGGGCGGCAGGCGACAAAACGCCGGTTATCATCGCCACTGCCCGCGATCAGATCAGCGACCGGATTGCGGGGCTGGATGCGGGGGCCGATGATTATGTGGTGAAACCCTATGATCTGAACGAGTTGTCCGCCCGCATTCGTGCCCATGCGCGCCGTGGCCAAGGGATGCCAGAAGCACGGGTGCAGGTTGACAAGTTGGAGGTTGACCGCGCCGCTGCCCGTGTCTGGCACCACGGGGTCGAGGTGCGCCTGACCGCACGCGAATGGGCCTTGTTCGACACGCTTTTGGGGGCACGGGGGCGGTTGCTGCCCAAGGCAGCCCTGCAAGAGGCATTGTATGATTTCGATGCGGCCATCGAAGGCAACGCCGTCGAGGTTTATATTTCGCGCTTGCGGCAGAAATTGGGGGCGGGGGTGATCGAAACGCGCCGGGGGCTTGGGTATATCGTACCATGACGCCCCCGCGTAAATCCTGGTCATTGCGTGGGCGCCTGACCCGCCGGGTTCTGGGCCTTGTGATCGGTGGTTGGCTGGTGACCATTGGCCTGTCCGCCTATGTCATGACCGTTGAGCTCAATGAGATGTTTGACGAGGAATTGCAGGTTCTGGTCGAAACCGCCGTGCTGTTCCTGGATACTGCCCAAGACGCCGGGGTGACGCGCTCGCTGGGGGTTGAGACGAATGATTCAGAACGGATCTTGCGGCTATTGCCTAAGGATGGGCCCGAACCACCGGCCCCATGGCCTGCCCTGACAACGGACGGATTTCACGATGTGCCGGGCTGGCGCGTCTTGCGCCACAGCGCCGAAGGCATGGTGATCGAGGCTGTTCAATCCACCGACTGGCGGCGCGAGGAGATTGCTGAAACCGCGTCTATTTTTCTGGTTCTGGTGTTTCCGCTGGTTGTGCTATTGGTATGGGGCCTGCGCCGTCTGGCTGCCGATACGGTTGTACCCATCCATACGCTGGCCGCCGAAGTGGCCCTGCGCAAGCCCGACAACCTGTCACCAGTGGACGGGCAGAACCTGCCGCAAGAGCTGCAACCCCTGGCCAGCGCCTTTGACAGCTATCTTGGCCGTATCGACCGGTTGCGCAAAGCCGAGCGTGATTTCATCGCCAACGCGGCGCATGAACTGCGAACACCCTTGGCCACCATTCGGGCGCGGCTGGAGCTGTCGGCAGACCCGGACGCAACCGCAGCCGTCCCGACCATCGACGCCTTGACACGGCGGGTTGAACGATTGTTGCAACTGGCAAGGTCCGAAGCCGGCGTGGGTATCGGGCAGGGCCCTGCAGATATGCTGCGTATCTTGGGGCTATTGCTTCGCGATATTCGTCCCCGCAGCCGCCATGCCATCCAGTTCGATGACGGTGATCTGAACCGCCTGATGGTTGCTGCCGATCCCGATGCCCTGGCCATTTTGCTGCGCAATGTGCTGGAAAACGCCGTAGACCACGGGATCGGCACGATCAAAGTCCGTCTGATGGGCAATGGTACACTGACCATTGAAAACCCGACCGCCAGCCCAACATTTGCTGCCAGCCGCTTTGAGCCCGGCGAAGGGTCTGACGGCAGCGGGCTGGGCCTGTCCATCATCACCGCTTTGGCAAAAGCAATGGGCGTAACGCTGACCCGAAGGGCAGAAGAAAACACCATCGCCTTTAGTCTTGATGTCCCCCTTTCCACTGTGAGCGAGACCTGAACCGCGATTCCCATTGTCTTTGAGGGCAGGGCAACGGCTTATTTCTTCCATCGCCATCACACGCAGCCGCGGATAAGTTTCCGCAGTCATGCAGCGACTTGATCAAGGGTGATCGGTTCTTTGGGGGCCGGTCGGGTTGACAACACCGGCAATCTTCCGGCCATGGATTGATCCCCGCGACGGGCGCGGGGATCTCTGG
>NZ_JBLJBV010000049.1:0-9725 GCF_047638075.1 Phaeovulum sp. | reverse complement strand
CCGCCTCGACGCTGACCCGTTTCAGGGTCAGGTTCACGCGGGCAGACTGCACCCCCTCATGGCGCTGCAATTCCCGCTCCACATCCGTGATACACACGGCGCAATGCGCGGTGGGCAGCGACAGGATCAGCCGCGCGTCCTTAAGCGCATCCGACCCGGCAAGCCGTTCGGCTGCGGGGGCGGCAATACAGGCGGGGCAGGCAGAGGCGGCGGGCCGCACTGGCGTTGCCGCAGGCGAAACGGTCATGTCTCAACCCTTTACAAAGAAATCGAGCCTTTGGCGAAACGCGGTTCCATCTTTGGCCTTGGCGTCGATATGGATCAGCCAGTTCCCCGGCGCCAGCGTCACCGGGGCGGTATAGATGCCACGTTGATAAACCAGCGCGGGGCGCTGATCGTCGCGCACATGGGTAGGCCGCCCGATCACCACCGCAAGCGTATCAACCGGCGCCGGAAGCCCGGCGCGGTCGCGGATGATCAGGCTGATGGTGCCGTCACCATATTCGGGGGTGATCTGCCAGCCTAACGCCTCTTGCGCCGCGCGGTCGGCATCAAAGTCCTGCGACGCGACATAGGAATTGGCGACCTCAAGACCGGGGAACGTGGCAATCGCCTGCCAGGCCATCACCAGATTGACCCCGATGATGACCGCAAACGCGCTCACCACGATGATCAGAACCTTTTTGCCGGTCAGCGGGGCAGCCATGGTCAACTGTCCTTTCCGTTGAAGATCGTATCGGCACTGACGCGGTCAGCGCTGGTCGTGTCTTCTATCCATATACGGATCCCGGTGCGGGCGGCCAGTGCAGTCTGGCTTTTGGCGGGTGCGGTAACGTAAAGGCGTTGCGTCAGCGTCTGGTCGGCGCGCACATCGACGATATTCCCCTCGACCCCTTCCAGGTTCAGGATCAGGGAAGCACTGACACTGGGGTCGTCGGCCGTGACCGTGATGCGGAACGGCACATCGGACGCGGATTTGTTGCGCAGGCGGATCTGATAGATGTTGCGGATCGCGCCATCGGATTCCATCACATAGGTCGGATTGCGTTCAGGCGTCACGTTGAAATCAATTGGCGAGCGCAGGAACAGCGCCACGATCAACGCCACGCCGATACTGCCCCAAAGCGTAAAGTAAAGAATCGTACGCGGCCGGAAGATGTGCTTCCAGACCCGGACCGGGGGGGTGCCGGCACGCTCGGCCGTCTCGTCTTTCAGCGCCAGATAGTCAATCAGGCCGCGCGGCCGGCCGATCCTGTCCATGACCTCGTCGCAGGCGTCGATGCACAGGCCGCAGGTGATGCATTCCATCTGCTGCCCGTCGCGGATATCAATCCCCATCGGGCAGACGTTGACGCAGGCCATACAGTCGATGCAATCGCCATGCCCTTCGGCCACACCGCCCTTATTCAACTTGGCGCGCGGTTCGCCCCGCCATTCGCGGTAGCCGATGGTAATCGTATCCTCATCCATCATGGCGGCCTGAATCCGCGGCCAGGGGCAGGCATAGATGCAGATCTGTTCGCGCGCAAAGCCGCCAAAGGCAAACGTCGTCAAGGTGGCAACCGCAATGGTGATATAGGCGACCGCACTGGCGTTACCGGTAAACAGATCCCGCAGCAGCGTTGGCGCATCGGTGAAATAAAACACCCACGCCCCCCCCGTTGCCACGCCGATCAGCAGCCACAGCACCCATTTGGTCAGGCGCAGCCGGGCCTTGCGCAAATCCCATTTCTGCCGAAACAGGCGAATACGTTTATTCCGGTCACCTTCGACCCAGCGCTCGACCAGAATGAAAAGATCGGTCCAGACGGTTTGCGGACAGGCATAGCCACACCACACCCGCCCCAACGCCGAGGTGAACAAGAACAGCCCCAGCCCCGCCATGATCAATAGCCCCGCCACAAAATAAAACTCATGTGGCCAGATCTCGATCATGAAGAAAAAGAAGCGGCGGTTTGCCAGATCCAGAAGCACCGCCTGATCCGGCAGGCTTGGCCCACGATCCCAACGGATCCAGGGGGTAATGTAGTAGATCCCCAACATCACCGCCATCAAAACCCATTTCAGATTGCGAAACTGCCCCTTGACCCGGCGCGGAAAAATCGGCTCGCGGGCGGCATAAAGTGGGCTGCTGGTATCATCGGGTAAGCTCACACGGGTCTCCGCTGACTGAATTTGGAATTGTTCTTAGTCGATATGGTCCGTCTCGCAAGGCTTTGACATGCGTCAAAAAGACATATGGCAGATACGAAACAGATTTGCGTCGTTTTCAACCCTGTCTGATCGGGCAATAGCGTAGCCTGCCGCAGCTGTGATTTGATCCGCCATCGGGCGAACCTGCCAAATGAGTATACACGCCTTGGTGCCCTTTTCGAAGAAAAGCTCGTCGCCGCGGCGCCGTCTTATCTTTGCAAAAGGCGCCGGGTCAGCGTTTGCGCGCCCAAGACCGGATACCGGTGGTACGACCGGGGGACCATGGCCCCCCGGATAATCTTATTCGCCGCCGCCCAGACCGTGGACATAGGTCGCCACGGCACGGATATCCGCCTCCGAGAGGCGCGGGCTCCAGTTCGGCATGACGCCAAAACGGGCATTGGTGACGGTTTCGGTAAGTGTCGCCACGTCACCACCGTAAAGCCAGATCGCATCCGTCAGGTTCGGCGCGCCTTGGGCGCGGTCACCGGTGCCGTCTTCCGAATGGCACGACGCACAGTTTTCCTCAAACACGATGGCGCCTTCGGTGGCCAGAGCCGCGTCGGCATCCTGCCCCGAAATCTGGCGGATATATTGCACTACTTGCGCAATCTGATCGGGTTCCAACAGCTCGTCCTTGCCAAAGGCGGGCATCTGGGAATAGCGCGCCTCATCATCATCGGTGTTGCGGATACCGTGGGTGATCGTGGTGTGGATCGCTTCGATGTCACCGCCCCACAGCCAGTCGTTATCCAGAAGGTTGGGATAGCCCTTGGCCCCGGCCGCCCCCGACCCATGGCACTGCGCGCACCAGGTGTTGAACACCGCTTTGCCGGCATTGGCCGAATAGCTGGCAAGTTCGGGGTCAGCGCTTATCGCGGTAAGATCCGTTGCCACCAGCTTTGCCTCGATCGGGCCGTTCGCATCCGAGTAGCGCTGCATCTCAACCGCAACATCCGCACGCGTCGACGCCCCCAAAAGACCGGGCGTGGCCCCATTGATCAGCGGCCAGGCCGGATAGGCGATGGAATAGACCACCCCCCACGCAACACAGGCATAAAAGCTCCACAACCACCAACGCGGCAGGGGGTTGTTGAACTCCTGGATCCCGTCCCACGAATGGCCCGTGGTCTCGACCTCTTTTTTCGTCGCTTTCACAGGTTTTTTGCTCATATCCACGCCTCCTTACAACGTGGCGCCGTCGTTCTTGTGGGTGCCTTTGCAACCACAAGAACGGGCGGGTTTGTCTTCATGCCGGAAGGGGATGTTTGCCACATCGTCGTGCATTTTGCGGCTACCGGGCCGCCAGGCCCAGAACACAACCCCGATGAAAACCAGGAACAGCGCAAGCATCACCCAGCTGTCAGCGAATTCACGCAACAATGAATAGGTATCCATCCCCCAGCTCCTTAACGACTTGCCACGGGTTCGAAGGTCGAAAAATCAACCATCGTGCCGAGAACCTGAAGATACGCGACCAGCGCATCCATTTCCGAAATACCCGGCTTGCCATCGAAATTACTGATGTTTGCTTTGGGATAACGGGCCAACAGCTCGTCGTAATCGCCATCAGGGTCGATCTGCGCGGCAAAGTCGGCTTTGGCCGCGGCGATCATCTCTGAGGTGTAGGGAACCCCGACCATTGCATCTGTTTTCAGGCGGTCCTCGATATAGGTGGCGTCAATCATCCGGTTCATCAAGAAGCCATATTTCGGCATCACAGATTCCGGCACCACCGACTGCGGGTCGGTCAGGTGGTCGATATGCCACGCATCCGAGTAGCGCCCCCCCACACGGGCAAGGTCAGGCCCGGTCCGCTTGGACCCCCACTGGAACGGGTGGTCATACATCGACTCGGCGGCAAGGCTGTAATGGCCATAGCGTTCCACCTCATCGCGCATCGGACGGATCATCTGGCTATGGCACAGGTAACAGCCTTCGCGGACGTAGACATCACGCCCGGTCAGTTCCAGCGGTGTATAGGGCCGCATACCCTCCACCTTCTCGATTGTGTTTTCGAGATAGAACAGTGGCGCGATTTCCACAATGCCGCCAACAGTCACGACGAGGAACGAAAAGATCAGCAACAACGTTGCGTTTTTTTCGATAACTCCGTGTTTATCAAGAAGTCCCATCGTGGTTCCCCCTTATTCTGCCGGGACGGCGGCAACAGACGCGCTCGCGACGCGTGGCTGCTTGGCGACCGTTGCCCAGAGGTTATAGACCATGATGATGCCCCCTGTGAGATACATGACCCCACCCAGACCGCGCACCACATACATCGGATGTTTGGCCGCCACGGTGTCAGCAAACGCATTGACAAGGAAACCCTGGCTATCCACTTCGCGCCACATCAGGCCCTCCATGATCCCCGATACCCACATCGAGGCCGCGTAAAGAACGATCCCGATGGTGGCCAGCCAGAAGTGCCACGATACCAGCGTCAGGCTGTAAAGCCGTTCGCGCGACCAAAGCCGCGGCACAAGGAAGTAGAGCGCGCCAAAGGTGATCATGCCATTCCAGCCCAAAGCGCCCGAATGGACGTGCCCGATGGTCCAGTCGGTATAATGCGACAGGCTGTTGACCGCCTTGATCGACATCATCGGCCCTTCAAACGTGGACATGCCGTAAAAGCCGACGGACACCACCATCATGCGGATGATCGGATCGGTGCGCAGTTTGTCCCAGGCGCCCGAAAGCGTCATCAACCCGTTGATCATGCCGCCCCATGACGGCATCCAAAGCGCGATCGACATGACCATGCCCAGCGTCGAGGCCCAGTCGGGCAACGCGGTATAGTGCAGGTGGTGCGGGCCGGCCCAGATATAAAGAAAGATCAGCGCCCAGAAGTGTACGATCGACAGTTTGTAGCTATAGACCGGACGTTCCGCCTGTTTGGGCACAAAGTAATACATCATCCCCAGAAAACCGGCCGTCAGGAAAAAGCCCACCGCGTTATGGCCATACCACCACTGCGTCATCGCATCCTGCACGCCCGAGAAGACCTGAACCGATTTCGACCCAAAGAACGACACCGGAACCGCCAGGTTGTTCACCACATGCAGCATCGCAATGGTCACGATGAACGACAGATAAAACCAGTTCGCCACATAAATGTGGGGTTCCTTGCGCTTCATGATGGTGCCAAGGAAAACCACCAGATAGGCCACCCACACGATGGTCAGCCACCAGTCGGTCAGCCATTCAGGCTCGGCATATTCTTTGGAATGGGTCGCCCCCAGAATATACCCCGAAGCCGCCAGCACGATCATCAACTGATAGCCCCAGAACACGAACCACGCCAGATTGCCGCCAAACAGCCGCGCCGCCGAGGTGCGTTGCACGACGTAGAACGAGGTTGCAATCAAGGCATTGCCGCCAAAGGCAAAAATGACCGCTGATGTGTGCAGCGGGCGCATTTTGCCAAAGTTCATGTAACCGTGGAATGCCTCGGAAAAATTCAACGAGGGATAGGCCAGCTGAAACGCGATGATCGTGCCCACCAAAAAGCCGACAACACCCCAAAGCGACGTTGCAATGACACCCGCACGCACGACACCGTCATTATATTCATTTTGCGAGGCAGGAACCCTGTCCCCCATCGTGCGCAATACCCAGATAAACGCCATCGTTGCTGCAAGCATGATGGTCCAAGCGTTTACCAGATAGGCAACATCACGCGCATAATTGGCCGCGATCGCGGCCAATACCGCAACCGCACCCAGCGCGATCAGCTTTAGATAATCCCACATTCTGCGTCCCTTCGTCTTGTCTTGGCCACCGACTCGAAGCCGGCAGGCTTTTTGACTTATGCCCTTTTGACCCTTGGCTATGCTATACGCTTTGATCTGTATCAAATCTAGATTGTAGCATGGGATCATTCGCCGCAGTGGGCATTTCGTCGCTATGAAACCTTGATCCGGATCAAGGTTGATGTGCAAAAATACCTTTACTGTCGGCTCCAATATAAAGTCACTTCGAAGAATATTCATCCAAACGGAGAATCGGCCATGAGCTATAAATCCATTCTGACGATCGTGACCGATCCAAAGGTAGCGGCAGCCCAACTGGATAGCGCAGTGATGTATGCGCGCCGCGAAGATGCCCATCTTGATGTGCTTTGCCTGGGCGTGGACCGCACCCAAACCGGCTATTATTATGCAGGCGCCACCGCCTTCATTCAGCAAGAAACCATCGACCGCGCCGATGCCGAGGCCCGGGCAGCGGCAGAGTTTGCCAACAACCGGCTTGCCAACGAAGACATTCGCTGGTCTGCGGAAACCATTGTGGTGCAGCTTGGCGCGATTGCAACCATCGTCGGGTTGCGCGCGCGCTTTGCCGATCTGGTGGTGATGGGCCGGCCCTATGGCAAGGATCGCGGCCAGGAAATCGAGGCTGCGGTTGAAGCGGCGATGTTCGAAGGGCAGGTTCCGGTCTTGATCGTGCCGGACACGGGGGTAGCGCAAGCGCCTGGTCGGCGTATCGTGGTGGGCTGGAATCAATCCTCCGAAGCGTTAAGCGCGATTCGCAAAGCAATGCCGATGCTGAAAGCCGCAGAACACGTCGACATTACCGTCATCGACCCGCCCGCACACGGGCCCGAACGCTCAGACCCCGGCGGGCAGCTATCGCAGCTTTTGGCACGTCACGGGATCAACGCCGAGGTCTCTGTTCTGGCCAAGACGATGCCGCGGGTTTGCGATGTGATAAACCGCCATGTGCGTGATACCAACGCCGATATGGTGGTGATGGGCGCCTACGGCCATTCGCGCTTTCGCGAGGCGATCCTGGGCGGTGCCACACGTCACATGCTTGAAAACGCCGAAGTTCCGGTGCTGATGGCGCATTGATCCGCGCCCTGCCCTGCCCCCCTGCAAAGGGGTGGGGCAGGCACACCTGCCACCGCTGCGCCCTATCGCAACCAACACCCGCCAAAATGCAAGTTTCCGGCGCCGGAAACGGCGTTCAAACCAAAAAAACGCCATCGCTGTCGTCGCCCGCTTCACCCATCAAACGGTCCATGTCCGGCACATTCACACGCCGCTTGCCTTCAAGCTCGATGATGCCGTCGCGTTTCAGCGCTGACATCTGACGGCTGACGGTCTCAAGCGTCAGCCCCAGATAATCCGCCATCGCGTCGCGCGTCAGTGGCAAATCAAAGGACATCCGCCCCTGCGGCAACCGCAGATTGACCGACGCATCCCGCCGCGCCACGATCGACAACAGGCTCGCAATCTTTTCGCGCGCCGTCTTGCGGCCCAACAGCAGCATCCATTCGCGCGCGGCATCCAGTTCGTCCAGCGTCATTTCCAACAGGCGCTGCGCGATATGCGGCGTGCGCAGCATCATTTCCTCAAACGGCTTCTTTCTAAAACAGCACATCACAATATCAGTTGTGGCGGTCACGTTATAAGCCGCCGTGCTGCGCCCCGGCCGCCCGACAAAATCCGATGGCAGCAAAAGCCCCACCATCTGCGTGCGCCCATCCTCAAGCGTCTGCGTCAATGTGGCGATGCCAGACACAACCGAGGCCACAAAATCCATCTTGTCGCCTGACCATATTACCGTCTGCCCAGCCTCAAAGCTGCGGTAATATTTCATGAACTCCAACGATTCCATCTCATCCGTTTCGCAGCGTGCGCAAACCGCACGATGCCGAATGGGGCAATCACCGCATTCTTGAGGATTTTGCTGGGAATTTGCCAAAGGCATCATGGTTCTTTTGATTTGGGTCAAGTATGAAGTCTTCGTCGCTGTATAAGGATAGCCACATGAAACAGGAATCGCAACTTACCCGGCTCGGACTATTCGACGCACGGGTGCCTCGGTATACCAGCTATCCGACGGCTCCGCACTTTTCCCCTGCGGTTGGTCCAACACAATTTGAAGACTGGATCCGGGCGATTCCGGCAGGATCTTCGATTTCGTTATACATGCATGTGCCATTCTGTCGGCGGCTTTGTTGGTTTTGCGCCTGTCGCACACAGGGCACCCAGTCTGACGACCCGGTAATCGCCTATGCCGAAGTGCTTTTGGCTGAATTGCAGATGCTGAAAGACCGGCTTGCGCCGGGGGTCACCCTATCGCGGCTGCATTGGGGCGGCGGCACGCCTACTTTGCTGCCCCCCGATATAATGCGCCGTGTTGCCGGTGCGGTGTTCGATGCCGTTCCGATGGGTCCGGGGGCGGAATTCTCGGTCGAGATCGACCCGAGCGAGATCGACGAGGCGCGGATGGATGCGCTGGCCGAATCAGGCATGAACCGGGCCTCGATCGGGGTGCAGGACTTCGACCCCGAAATCCAAAAGGTCATTGGCCGCGACCAAAGCTATGAGTTGACCAAACACGCGGTGGAAATGATCCGTGACCGGGGCGTTGCCTCGCTTAATGCCGATATCCTTTACGGGTTGCCGCATCAGACCAATCAGAAAATCGCGGAAAGTGTGCAAAAGCTGTTGTCGCTGTCGCCCGACCGGGTGGCGCTTTACGGCTATGCGCATGTGCCGTGGATGGCACGCCGGCAAACGCTGATTCCGACTGAACACCTTCCCTCGCCGCAAGAGCGGCTGGGCCTGTTTGAAACAGCGCGCAAACTATTCGTCCAGGATGGCTATGACGAAATCGGCATCGACCATTTCGCCCGCCCGACTGACGGGCTTTCAAGCGCACAAAAACTGGGGCAGCTTCGCCGCAATTTTCAGGGTTATACTGATGACCTGGCACCGGTGCTGGTGGGTATGGGGGCTTCGTCAATCTCGCGGTTTCCGCAGGGGTTTGCGCAAAACGCAGCGGCTACACCCGCCTATATCAGCGCAATTCGCGACGGGCGTTTTTCCACGGCGCGCGGCCACACGTTCAGCACCGAGGACAAGCTGCGCTCGCGCCTGATTGAGGCGTTGATGTGCGATTTTCGGATTGATTCCGCCGAAATGCTGCGCGACTTTGATGTTACCCCCGATCGCTTGATGCAGATGTTCAACGACGCGGCACACCAATTCGAAGATACAGTGACCATCACCCCCGAAGGGCTGTCAGTGCCCGAAAAGGGCCGCCCCCTGACCCGGATGATCGCCCGCGCCTTTGACGCCTACGATCTGTCAAAAACCGGCCATTCGTCGGCAATCTGACCCCAAAACCCCGCAACGCGTGGCCCAAACCCCCGGTGGATCTAGTCCCGCCGGGGGTTTTTCATGTCGGCTTCAGGCCCACGTTTTCTACAAATTCAATCAGTTGCGGCAAGCAGAGCGAGGCCAGATCATAGCGCGAAATCACGGTCTGTCGCGCGGCATGGCGCAACGGGTCAAAGGCGGCCGGGTTGGCAAGCGCGTCGATCAGCGCCGCAGACCAGCCCTCGATGTCAAAGAAATCTATCAGCCGGCCGTTTACCCCGTCTTCAATCACCTCGCGCAGCGGCGCGGTATCAGAAGCCAGAACCATCGCCCCCGCGCTCATGCTTTCCAGTAGCGACCATGACAGAACGAACGGGTAGGTCAGATAGGCGTGAACCCGGCTGACCTGCAACAGCGACAGGA